>DATHUZ010000114.1:0-3612 GCA_035461725.1 Anaerolineae bacterium | reverse complement strand
GGCACAGGCGCCCCCTGCACCAGCCTGTTCAAGCCGGTGTGGCTCGATGCCCCGCTGCCCGACACCGGTCGCCCACCAACGGATGTCTATGATCCCGCCACGCTGTTCTGGCGCCACGAGGCACTGCACCGGGCTACACTGCGCGATTATCCCGCCCGCGTCCAGCTCTACTCGGCCGAGCGCGATGCCCTCGAGACGCAGTTTGTCACCGGCGCCTTGGAGCAAGCGGACCGGCCGGCCGGCGCTCGGGCGGCCCTTGCCACGAGCTGCTTTGCCCAGGCCGGCGAAGCGGAAGCGCGCTGGCTGCGGCAGGTCTCGGACGCCGCGCCGCGGTCACGCCCGAGCCGGCTTTATACCCTGGCCTGGAATCGCGCCAATCGCCAGGCCAGGATGCCGCGCGGGTAAAGTTGGTGGTGATCCTCAGGGGCAGGAAAGTGTCTGTGCCGTAATCTCTCAAGATTTTTCTCTCAGAAGCGTACTTCTTCTTTGCCCGCCAGCCGGTCGAGGATACGGCCGACGACGATGTCGAGGTGGGGTGCCTGGTGCACAAAGTCGAGGTCGTCGGTGCGGATGGTGAGCACGGGGCAGAGGTCAAAGGCCGCCATCCACTCGGCGTAGAACGATTCGAGCAGAGAGAGATAGCTCTCTGTGATGCCCCCCTCGATCGCCCTGCCGCGCCGGTTGATCCGCTCCAGCAGGCACGCCACCGGGGCCTGGAGGTAGAGCAGCAGGTCGGGCCGGGGCAGGCTGGCGGTCACCATGTCGTACACCTGGCGGTAAGCGCAATAGTCGCGCTCGCTCAGGTTGCCGAGGTGGTAGAGAGCCCGCGCGAAGATGTGGGCGTCCTCATAGATGCTCCGGTCGGCGATGGCCGAGCGGGGCGCGCGGGCCAGCTCCAGGTGCTGCTGCGCCCGGTGCCCCAGGAAAAAGACCTGCAAGTGGAACGACCATTGCCGCATGTCGCCGTAAAAGTCGGCCAGGTAGGGGTTGTCGGCCACCGACTCGAAGGCGGTCTGCCAGCCCAGCCGCGCGCCCAGCCGCTCGGTGAGTGAGGTTTTGCCCGACGCGATATTGCCGGCGACGAGAACGAGGTAACTCGTCATACGTTCCTCCCCTATCTGCCCTGCCATGCGCATATTCTGACCTGTCGGATCACGACGGCTATTATAGGGGAGAAGCGGCGAGGAGGCAAACTGCCGTCCTGGCCGGATGCGGCAAGGCGACCCCTGCATGACTTGTCATAACGTCACACCTCTACATCGATGGCGAGTCAGGGTGAGCGCCGTGTGGAATGTTGTACCACTCTGGACGCGGGTTCTCCCCGCGCAACTGGCGCACGATAAAATCCGCCGCCGGGTGGTTGATCTTTTTCAGACCTTCGATGGCCGCCTCGCGGTCGTAGGCCACCCGCCGGTGATCCAGGCGCCAGCCAAACTCGTCCGCCTCGAGCAACGTGTAGCCGGCGCGCAGGTCAGGTGGAAAGGCGTTGCTCACACAGCCCACGTTCACCAGGCGCACCCCGTCCACCGTCACGTCGGTGGGCACATGTGTGTGGCCCACGAACAGCAGGTCGGCCTTGCTCGCACGGCCCATCGCGGACAGCTCTTCCGCGGCGGTGCCTCGATGGACCCCCGGCGCCTCGTCGAGGCCCGGAGCGGCATGAACACACAGGACGCGCGTGCCGTCGGGCAGGGTGGTGCGCTGTTCCAGCGGCAGGGCCGCCAACCACTCCACCCATCCCGACGCGGTGACCATCCCCTGGGTCCAGCCAAAGCTGCTTGCTACCTCTACGCGGGCGGGCCACAGGACGGGGTTAGCCCGGCACTGCTCGGTCGTTGGCCCCGGGCGCGCGCCTGTGACCAGGTACCGGTCGGTGTTGCCGCGGACGAGCAGCGCGCCGGGCAGTCGCACCACCCGCTCCAGCACGCCGGCAGGGTCAAAGCCCAGCGCCGCCAGGTCACCCAGGACCCAGTAGCCGTCGGCGCCCCCCCGCGCCTCGACGTCGCGCATCACGGCGTCGAGGGCAATCGAGTTGCCGTGGATGTCGGACAGGACTGCGACGCGCATCCTGCGTACTCTAGCTCCTGCTCGCCTGTTCGCGCATGTCTGCCAGCGTCACGTCAGGGTGATGATAGCGCTGCCTGCCCGCCGTCTTTTTGCCGAACTGCAGCGCCTCGTTCGGGCACCACTGCAGGCAAGCAAAGCACTGCTCGCACCGCCCCTGCCACGCCGGCCACGCGTGCTCCGCGCCCGCATAGGTGATCATGTCGATGTTCCTCACGGGGCACACCCTGGCACACGTGCCGCACCCCTGGCACCTCTCGTCCACGTGAAACGCACAGTCCATCACCTGCCGGCTCTCGATCCACGGCAGATCGACCGGCTCGCGGATGCCGGCGGCCCTGAGCCAGGCCGACTTTTGCATGCGATCTGCCATCCGCAGCCGGCGTGCCAGGCTCATGATCGGATCGCTCGTCGCCTCGAACGTGCCGGCCCGCCCGGCCCGGACGTACGCGGCAATGTCGGCCACCTTTTCGGGCGCGGCGGCGATGAGCGCCTGCCGGGTTTCAGCGGGCACCTCTCGAAGCGTGAACGACCCGAAAAAGTCCGTCAAAGTAGGTGACGGGATCAAATAGTTGTATGGCATGTGCACGGCGAACCCTGCGGCAAGCTGCCCGCCGCGTGCTGCCACGAGCTGTGCCACGTGCCTGGCCCCGATTCCCGGCGTGTCGCCATACGTGGTCAGCGTGAACAGGTATTTGCCGGCCAGGTTGTCCAGCCGGGCGACGAACCGCTTCACGATCAGCGGGATATCCTTGTGGTACACCGGAAAAACCATGCCCATCACGTCCGCCTCGATCGGGCTGTGCTCGCGAGCGATCGTGGACGCCATCGAGCGCAGCTCTGCGCCCAGCCTGCCAGCAAGGTCACGCGCGACGGCGAGTGAATTGCCGGTGCCCGTAAAATAATAGATCTCGGCGCTCATAGAGAGGCCTCCTCCTGTCGCGGTGCCCGGTTATTATACAACGAGACGCGCTTTTTGTCACCGCCGAGGGCAGCGACAGATCCCCCGCTAGAACTGCAAGTCGACCGGAACCCCGGCATACTCCGCCAGCCGTCCCGCGCCTCGCTCCATCTGCTCCCGCTGCCCCGCCGTCAGCGCCCTGAACGCCTCGACCGATACCGCCAACACATCCCTCTTCTCTTCATACCCCCACGTGCCGACAATCTCCCCATCCACCATCACCGTCGGTTTCGGCATCCCCCCACCCGCGTTCACCCGCTTGGCGTGCACCGGGTCCAGCACCGCCGCTCGCTCCTTGTACCCCAGCAAGTACTCGTCGAAGCGCGGCAGCAGGCAGGCGCTCTCGGCGGCGGCAGGCGGTGGTGGGTCACCAATCGCCCAGTACTCGACGCCGCCGGCATCCAGGGCTGCCACGTCAGGGGCCGCGTCGAGCGCCTGGCGTGCTTCCGCCAGGCGCAGCCCCGCCCACCAGGCGAAATCGTGGCGCGTGGCGGGGCCGTGGCTCGCCACGTAGCGCGCCGCCAGGCGCGCCAACGCCTCTTCCCTGTCCAGCGCCTCGCCCGCACCCATCCAATCCGAGACGAGCA
>DATHUZ010000113.1:0-2345 GCA_035461725.1 Anaerolineae bacterium | reverse complement strand
AGCACAGGCGGCGGCGATCCACGACACGATCCTCACCTTCCCCGACGGCTATGACACCCTGGTCGGCGAAAAGGGAGTCACACTGTCGGGGGGTCAGAAGCAGCGAGTGGCGATCGCCCGTACGCTGCTCAAAGACCCATGCATGCTGATCCTGGACGACTCCACGTCATCGGTGGACACCGAGACGGAAGCCGAGATCCGTGCGGCACTCGACAACCTGATGCAGGGCCGGACGACGTTCATCATCGCGCACCGCATCCAGAGCGTGATGAATGCCGACCTGATCCTCGTCCTCGACCACGGCCGCATCGTCCAGCGGGGCAAGCACGAGGAGCTGTTGGTGGACGAGGCAGGGATCTATCGGCGCATTTTTGACATGCAGGCGCGGGTGGAGGAAGAGCTGGAGCGCGAGATGGCGGGAATCGAGGTGGGCCAGGCGCGCGCCGTTGAGGTGTCCAGTGAGGATGCAGTCAAGGATAGGAGCAAGAGCTGATGAGCGAGTCCGGCCGCACGCAGCTTGGCATTCCGCGCAGCGTCGCCCCATTCTTTCAGGAGTACGACCTCGGCAGGCTCGATCCAGAGCGCGCTGCGGCGACGATCATCGGGCGCATACTGCGCTACGGGAACCGAGCTGAGCTCCGCTGGCTGTTTCACCACTATCCTCGCACCACGATCGTGGAATGGGTGGCACTCTGGGGGAAGTATGGACTGCCGGCAGCGCGTCTCGCATTTTGGCGGTTGTTTCTTGGATTGGACGAAGAGCGGTCATGACGATTCACTGGGAAACGGTCACGCCTTTCGACTAGACCGGCCGGCCCGCGAGATTTAAAGAGAGAAGCAACGTGTCTAACGATTTCGAGTTCGAAGAAGAGGAATTCAGTACCCAATTCAATGGGCGCACGGTGCTCCGCATCCTGGCGCAGACCAGGCCGCACTGGCGCTGGGTCGTCGCGTTCCTGGTGGCGGTAGCGCTCGTCTCGGGCCTCGACTCCTACATGACCTTTCTCAGCAAACGGATCATCGACGAGGGCGTCGTCCCGCGCGATCCAGAGGCCCTGACGCGCATCATCGCCACATACGGCGCGCTGATCCTGGTGCAGGCGGTGGGCGTGTTCGGCTTTATCTATCTCACCGGCGTGCTCGGCGAGCGCGTGCGCTACGACCTTAGAAAGAAGATGTTCGACCACCTCCAGGATCTCTCCTTCTCCTACTTTGACCGCACACCCGTGGGCTGGATCATGGCGCGCGTCACGTCGGACTCGGACCGGATCGCCGAGCTGGTGACGTGGGGCATGCTCGACATCACGTGGGGGATCATGAACATCGCCGCCGCCGTCTTTTTTATGTTCGTCATCAACTGGCGGCTGGCCCTGGTCGTGCTCATCATCATCCCCGTGCTGGTCGTCGTCGCGGCACAGTTCAAGAAGCGAATCCTGGTCGAGTTCCGCCAGGTGCGCAAGCTGAACAGCAAGATCACGGGTGCCTATAACGAGAACATCAACGGCGTGCGCGTGGTCAAGGCGCTCTGCCGGGAAGAAGAGAACCTGCGCGAGTTTGGCGAGCTGACGACCAACATGTACCACGCTTCCTACCGCGCCGCGTGGCTGTCGGCCCTCTTTTTGCCCGTGGTGCAGCTCATCAGCGCGCTCGCCGTGGGCGCCGTGATCTGGTACGGCGGTTTACAGGCCGCCCCGGCGACGGGCGTGGCCGGCACCATCACCGTCGGCGGCATCCAGGCGTTCATCTCCTACATCGTCTTTATGCTCTGGCCGATCCAGGAGATGGCACGCGTCTATGCCGAGATGCAGCAATCCATCGCTTCGGCCGAGCGGGTCTTTTCGCTGATCGACGCCGTGCCCGAGGTGACCGACACGGAGGGCGCCGTCGACCCGGGCACGATCCTGGGCGACATCGAGTTCGACGGCGTCGACTTTTGGTACACGCGCGATGAGCCGGTGCTGCGCGATTTCAACCTTCAAGTGCGCCGCGGCGAGACCATCGCCCTCGTCGGCCCGACCGGTGGGGGCAAGTCGACGATCGTGAACCTGGTGTGCCGCTTCTACGAGCCCAAGCGTGGCGCTCTACGCATCGGCGGGCGCGACTATCGCGAGCTGTCGCTGCACGCCATCCAGTCGCGCATCGGCGTCGTGCTTCAAACGCCGCACCTGTTTTCCGGCACGATCCGCGAAAACATTCGCTATGGCTGGCTCGACGCCACTGACGAGCAGGTAGAAGAGGCCGCGCGCCTGGCGGGTGCGCACGAATTCATCCGTACCATGGAAAAGGGCTACGACGAAGAAGTGGGCGAGGGGGGCAACCTGCTCTCTGTGGGGCAAAAGCAGCTC
>DATHUZ010000112.1:0-6869 GCA_035461725.1 Anaerolineae bacterium | reverse complement strand
ACGTGCTGCTCGAAGAGGTCAGCCGTCGGACCGGTGTGCCCGGGCTGGTGCTCGAAGCGGATATGTGTGACACGCGCCTCTTTGCCGAAGAGCCGGTGGAGAACCGCATCCAGGCCTTCCTGGACCTGCTGGCGGGGCGATGAGCGGAGAGCTGCTTGCCATTCTGAGCGCGCTGCTGTGGGCCATGTCGAGCGTGCTGCTCACCATTGGGGCGCGGCGCCTGCACGTCTTGCCGCTGAACCTGGTGCGCTGCGTCGTGTCGACGGCCTTTTTCTGGCTGCTGCTCCCCTTCTATGGCGGCCTCGCCGCGGTGGCTGCCATCCCGCCGAGCGCGTGGCTGTGGCTCGCCGCGTCGGTGCTCGCCCTACTGATCATCGGCGACACGCTCTACTTTCGCAGCATGGACCTGGCCGGCGTGTCGTGGGCCATGCCCGCGTCGAACATCCACCCGCTCTGGGTAGTCCTGCTTGCCGGCTTTTTTCTCGACGAGCCTATCGGCTGGCCGCTCATCGCCGGCGCGCTGCTAGTCATCGGCGGCGTCGTGCTCCTGGGGCGCACCCAGGGCGGCGCAGAGGCGGGCCGCCCCCCTGATCCTGCCGGCCGCCGGCGCGGGCTGATCCTGGCCCTCACCGTTTCCGCCGTGTGGGCGCTCGGCCAGGTGGCGCTCAAGGTTGGTGCCGGAGAGATCCATTCTGTCGTCATCAACAGCATCCGCCAGCCGCTGGGCATGGCCGGCCTGCTTGCCCTCAACGTCGCCCGTGGTCATTGGTCCGACCTGCGCCAGCTCGACGGCCGCTCGTGGGTCGTTATTCTCCTCGCCAGCCTGGTGGGCACCGGAGTGGGCACTTTGCTGTGGGTGACCGCTCTCCAGACCGCGGGCGCCGCGCGCACGTCCGTCATCACCTCCGCCGCTCCGCTGCTGGCCATTCCTTTCTCCATGCTCTGGCTCGCAGAGCGCCCCTCGCGCTGGACCGTCGCCGGCACGCTCCTCACCGCCGCCGGCGTGGCACTGGTGGTGTAGCGGCGATGAACGCAGCAGGTAGAGTGCCGCTCCGGGAGCGTTGGCCCACCGTCAAGGCCAGAATCGCCGCGGGGTTGGCCAGCTACCGGCGCATGCTGGCCTACGTCCGGCCCTACTGGTTCCACCTCTCACTCGCGGCTGCCAGCCTGGTCGTGATCAGCCTGCTCGGCCTGGCGCTGCCGTGGGCCGTGCAGCAGCTCGTCGACAGCGTGGTAGTAGCCGAGGATCTGGCCCCGCTCAACAACCTGGCTTTGCTGCTGGCGGGTATTTTCGTCCTGCGGGCCGCCCTCGGATTTGTGCAGACCTATCTCGTCGCCTGGGTGGGTGAACGGGTGGTCGCTCGCCTGCGCGGCCAGCTCTACGAGCATCTGCTGGGCCTGTCACTCGACTTTTTCAACAGGCAGCGCGTCGGCGCCCTCGTCTCGCGCCTGAGCAGCGACGTCCAGGTCATCCAGGGAGCGGTCACCAGCAACCTGATCATCCTGCTGCAGCAGGTGGTGACTGCCGCCGGCATCCTCGTCGTCGCGGCCACGATGAGCTGGCGGCTGACGGCACTGATGGGGGTTGCCGTGCCGGGCATGGTGCTCATCACCCGGCTGCTCGGCCGGCGCATGCGCGTCGTGGCGCGAGGGGTACAGGATGCACTGGCCGAGGCATCGGCGGTGGTAGAGGAGACGGCCGGCGGGATCCGCATCGTCAAGTCGTTCGCCCGCGAAGAGCACGAGAAGGGCCGGTATCAGGCCAAGATCGACCGCCTGTTTCAACTGGCGATGGAGCGCACGCGTATTTACGCGACCTTTGGCCCACTCATGTCGCTCGTCACCTATGGCGCGCTCGCGCTCGTGCTCTATGCCGGCGGGCGCGAGGCGCTGGCGGGGAACCTGACCGCCGGCCAGCTCATCGCTTTCCTTTTTTACGCTTCCATGCTCGCCGGCCCGCTCGGCAGCTTTGGCAACCTCTATGGACAGCTACAGGGGGCGCTCGGCGCCACAGAGCGCGTGTTCGATCTCCTCGACCAGGTGCCGGGCATCCGCGAGGCACCCGACGCCATGGATCTGCCCGTCGTCGCCGGCCACGTCGCCTTTCAAGACGTCGTCTTTGACTACGATCCACGCCAGCCGGTGCTGTGTGGGGTCAGCATCGAGGCGCTGCCGGGCGAGGTGATCGCCCTGGTTGGGCCGAGTGGGGTGGGCAAGACGACGCTCGCCAACCTGATCCCACGCTTTTACGACGTGTCGGGCGGGTGCGTGACGATCGACGGACACGACGTGCGGAACGTGACCTTGCGCTCGCTCCGGGAACAGATCGGCTTTGTGCCGCAGGAGACGCTCCTCTTTAGCGATACCATCGCCGCCAACATGCGCTACGGCAGGCTGGACGCGACACAGGCCGAGATCGAGGCGGCAGCGCGCGCGGCGAATGCCCACGATTTTATCGTGAACGACCTGCCTGACGGGTACAACACGCAGGTCGGCGAGCGCGGCATCAAGCTGTCGGGCGGGCAGCGGCAGCGGATCGCCATTGCACGGGCCATCCTGAAGGATCCGCGCATCCTGATCCTCGACGAGGCCACCTCCTCGCTCGACACCGAGTCGGAGCGGCTGGTGCAGGAAGCGTTGGAGCACCTGATGCGCCCGGTCCCGAGTGGGGGAGATGGGAGTGGGCGTGGTGGGCGGACCACGTTCGTCATCGCCCACCGCCTGTCGACCATCGTGAACGCGGACAAGATCGTCGTTCTGAGTGGCGGCTGCGTGGTCGAGTGCGGCACCCACGACGAGTTGCTCGCCCGCCCTGACGGCCTTTACCGCCGCTATCACGCTCTGCAGTTCTCGTGGGACGAGCCACCGGCTCCTCCACCCGGCGACGACGATTCCGCGCCCGCACGTGAATCGGAGCCATGGCCGGCGCCCTACCTCTCCCTCTTTTCACCCGCCCCCCCCTCCGAGGACTGACCACATGCTTCCCACCCCATCCCACCCAATTCCCCGATTTCCCAATTCCCCACTCCCCGCTACCCGCTACCCGCTACCCGCTACCCAATCCCCAATCCCCCTCGCCATGCCATGACCCCCCTCCATCGCTGGATCGTCGACCTGTTCAACACTCTGGCGGCCTGGTACTACCGCCGCAAGTACGGCGTAGCCGCGCGGCAGCTTGGGCGCGCGCCTTCCTCCACCCCTTTGGGGGGGACCGAGGGGGGGCGCGGCCTGATCATCCTCGAGATCGACGGGCTGGGCTACCCCTATCTACGCCAGGCATTGGAACAGGGGCGGATGCCCTACCTCGCGCGGTTGCTCATGACGCTCCAGGTGCGCATGGCACCGTGGCGCTGCGGAGTGCCGAGCACGACACCGGCGTCGCAGGCGGGGATCATGTATGGCAACAACTGGGACATTCCCGGCTTTCGGTGGTACGACAAGGCGACGGGTGAGTCGATCATGTGCAAGCTGCCAGGGAGCGTGCGCGCGATCCAGGAGCGGGTCTCGGCGGGGCGGCCGGGGCTGCTGCAAGGCGGGTCGAGCTATGTGAACATGTTCGACGGTGGCGCGCGGCTGGCGCTTTTTACCCTGTCGGCGATGGGGCGGGATCGCCTGTTGGAGAATGTGCGCGGGCTCGGCTTTCTCATCCTTTTCGCCCTGAGTCCCGTGCGTGTCATCAAGATCGCGGCCCTCTCCTTCTGGACCTGGCTCGCCTACGTCGTCAAGCGGTACGCCTGGTGGCTGCGCCCGCCCGGCTCGCACTTTACTTTCCTCGGTCCCCTGCTCGAGATCACGAACAATGTCGTCTTTCGCGAGGTGACGACCTTCAGTGTGATGGTCGACATCTACCGGGGCATGCCCGCCATCTATGCCGCCTATACCGGCTATGACGAGATCGCCCACCACTTTGGCGCCGACAGCCGCGAGGCGTTCCGCGCGCTGCACAGCATCGACAAGCAGATCCGCCAGATCGAGCGCCTGCGCCAGGTGTACTCTGATCGGGCCCCGGGGACGGGGTCCGCCTACGACCTCTACATCCTATCGGACCATGGCATGACGCCGTCGATCTCCTTCCGCACGGCGTATGGACAGAGACTGGAGCAGTTTATCGCCGAGCACACGGGCCACGAGGTGCACGCCGGAGACGACGGGCGCAGCGGCGGGTGGCTGCCCGAGACGCGCGTGCACTTTCTGCTCGACGAGATCGACGGCCTGCAGGCGCGACCGCGCGGGGCGCTGCCGGCCCGGCTGCTGCACGCCACGCGCCGGCAGATCGAGGCGCGGCTGTTGGAAGAAAGGCTTGCCGCCGACTGGGACCTGAGCCGGCGAGGTGAGATCGTGGTGCGCAACTCGGGCTCGCTGTCGCACGTCTATCTGAACGTGACCGAGCGGCAGATGGATGTGAGCGAGATCGTGCTGCTCTACCCGTCGCTGGTGGAAACGCTGGTAGCCCACGAGGGGGTCGGAGCCGTCATCGGCCGCGAGGGCGACGAGGCGGTGGTGGTGGGCCGAGAAGGCACGGCCTGGCTCGCGCCGGGCAAGCAGCGCGTGGAGGGCAAGCACCCGCTGGGGTACCTGGAAGACGTGACGTGGGCGGAAGCGCAGGTGACCCGCCTGGCGCGCTTTCCGCACGCCGGCGACCTTATCCTGCTCGGGGCGTGGGACGGGGAACGGGTGGTGTCGTTCGAGGAGCAGGTGGCGAGCCACGGGGGCCTGGGCGGAGCGCAGGATTGGCCGTTCGCCATCTATCCGGCGCGCCGGCGGCTGCACGAGGGGGAGGTGGAAGGGTCGGAGGGGATGTATGGGTGGCTGAGGAAGGAAGTTGCAGGTGAGCAAGTGAGCAAATGAGCAGATGTGCAAATGGGTGGTGATGCGTTTGCTTATTTGGGCGTTTGGGTCGTTGTCCATCTGTGCACGTCCAGGGCTTCTTGCACCCCCTCGCCGAGCAGGTTGAACCCCAACACGGTGATAGCAATCGCCAGCCCCGGGTAGAGGACGATGTGCGGCGCGGACAAGACCGCACCGCGTCCCTGGCCGAGCATGGCCCCCCACTCGGGCGCCGGCGGCTGCACCCCAAGGCCGAGAAAGCTCAAGCCTGCTGCCTCGAGGATGGCCGTGCCGACGCCGAGCGTGGCCTGGACCAGAAGCGGAGTCAGGCACGCGGGCAGGATGTGGTAGACAAGAAGGCGGCCGCGGCGCACGCCGAGGGCACGCGCCGCCTCCACGTAGGGCTGCTCTTTGGCCGCCAGCACGCCGACGCGCGTGAGGCGCGCATAGACGGGCACCATGGCGATCGCCACCCCATAGATCACGTTGTGCAGCCCACGACCGAGAATGGCGACGACGACGATGGCCAGGAGCAGGCTCGGCACCGCCTGCACGACGTCGAGCGCGCTGGTGATGGCGCTGTCGAGCCAACCCCCACGGTAGCCGGCGGCCAGGCCGAGCAGTCCACCGGCCGCGAGCGCCAGGGTCACAGACACGACGCCGATCTGGAGCGACAGGCGCGCGCCGTGCATGACGCGGCTCAGGTTGTCGCGCCCGACCTCGTCGAGGCCGAGGGGGTGTTCCGCCGAGGCCGGATGCCCGCGGTCGAGCAGGTCCTGGTCGAGTGGATCGTAGGGTGCCAGCCAGGGTGCCAGGAGCGCGGTGAGCACGACGACCAGCAGGATGAGTCCGCCCACGACGGCACGCCGGCTGCGCGGGAGCCGCCGGTAGAGCCTGGTGCGGCCTCGGTCATTCATAGCGGATGCGCGGATCGAGCAGCCCGCAGGCCACGTCGGCGGCGAGGTTGATGGCAATGAGCAGCAGGCCCGTGGCGAGCACAAGGCCCTGCACGACAGGATAGTCGCGCGCCAGCACACGGTCGACGACGAGCTGGCCGATGCCCGGCCACGAAAAGATCGTCTCGACGAGGATTGCCCCGGAGAAGAGCAGACCGGCCTGCAGGCTGATGGCGGTCAGGATGGGCAGCGCGGCGCTGCGCAGGGCGTGGCGCATGACGGTGGCCCACTCGGACAACCCCTTGGCCCGCGCGGTGCGCACATAGTCGTGGGCGAGCACGTCGCGCACGCAGGCACGGGTCATGCGCACGATCACGGCCAGCGGCACGACGCTCAAGGTGAGTGCAGGGAGCGCAAGATGCGCCAGCGCGTCGGCCAGGGCCGGCAGGTTGCCGGTCAGCAGGCCGGCGAGCAGGTAAAAGTTGGACAGGGAGTCGCCGAGGATACCGGTGCAAGCGCCAGGCACCCAACCGCACACCGGGGACCCGGCCCACGCCGCCGAGATCGACCGTAGCTCGACATCGAGGCCGAGACGCCCCGACGGAGGCAGCCAGCCGAGGCGGTAGCCAAAGAGGTGCGCCGCGAGCAGGCCGACCCAGAACAGGGGGACCGAGACCCCGACGAGCGAGCCCTCGGTGGCGAGCCAGGCAAAGGGTGAGCGTGGGCGATGGGCGGCCAGCACGCCGAGGGGGATGCCGGCGGCACAGGCGAGGAGCAGGGCCGCCGCACCCAATTCGATCGTGGCGGGCAGGCGCTGCGACAGCTCGGCCATGACCGGAAGGTTGGTCTTGATCGAGCGCCCCCAGTCGCCGCGTGCCAGGTGCGCCAGGTAGTGGACGTACTGCAACGGGAGGGGCCGGTCGAGGCCCATCTCGGCCTGAAAACGAGCCACTTGCTCCGCGGTCGCGTGCTCGCCGAGCATCACCTGCGCCGGGTCGCCGGGGACCATGCGGATCAGCAAGAAGGTGAGCAATGACTCGCCGAGGAGCGTGGGCAGCTGCAGGGCAAGGCGGCGGGCGATATGCCGCGCGATAGGCGATGCGGTCATTGGCGCCTTGGACAACCGGGTCTCCTGCCGGGCGTCAA
>DATHUZ010000111.1:0-6096 GCA_035461725.1 Anaerolineae bacterium | reverse complement strand
AGGCTGCGGGCGTGGCGGCTGCGGTATCGGTGAAGGATCGGATCGGAAGCAGCAAGGTACGGGTTGCGCGCGTCCAGGAGGCGCTCCAACGACAGGGCGTGCGAATCTCTTGAGAGGACGATGTCAATTGTACAACGACTTGAACACCCCGGAGCGAATTCTGCCCAGCCCCGGACCGAGCATGGCTTTTTGACTCTGCCTGCGCCTGTGCTATAATCGCGGCGAGACCAAGATGATTCGTAAGCGATTGCTCGTGTGGTTCGTCGTGATCGCCCTGCTGCCCGTGATCGGGGTGGGCATCGGCACGTCCCTGGTGAGTTATGTCAATGGCCGCCAGCAGTCGATCGACCGGCTGGAGTCTGTGGCGGCGCGCAAGGAGCTGGCGATCCAGGGCTGGGTCGAATCGCTGCAGCAGGAGCTGCTTTTCGCCTCGCAGACCGACTGCTCCCCTAGATTTGTGACCACTGCGCTGCGCCTGGGCAACGAAAACAAGGACTATGTCTGGTACTATGACCTGGCCCGGAGACAGCTAGAGGCGTACGTTAGCCACTCCCCGCGCATCGAGGAGCTGTTCCTGGTCGATCTGGAGGGCCAGGTCGTCGTTTCGACCGACAGGGCGCGCGAGGGAGAGATCTATAAGGAGCAGCCGCTGTTTGAGCGCGGTCGGCTCGTACCTGCCACCGAGCTACCCTTCCACTCCCCTGCCAACGCGCCGGGCTTTTTGGCCCACGATCCGGCGTGTGCCATCGCCGTTGTGCCGGTTGCAGGCCTGGATGGACAATTGATAGGCCTCATGGGCGGGCGTGCGGAGATAGACGATCTGCACACGATCCTGGACGAAAGAACGGGGTTGGGCGAGACAGGCAAAGCCTACCTCGTAAACAAAGACCATGCGGCGCTGGCAGGAACCTACCTGCTGCCCGATGGACAGGAGACGCACACCGTGCAGACGCCAGGGATCGCCGCTGCCATCGAGGGCGTCAGGGGCAGCACCGGGGTGTATGCCGATTCTGCGGGCACGTCGGTGCTGGGCGTCAATCGCTGGATCTCTTCTCTGGAGACTGTGTTGTCGGTCGAGCAAGAATCTTCGGAGGCGCTGCGTGCCGTGCTGTCCACCACGGGCGTGAATCTGGTCATCGCCCTGGCCGCGGTGGTGCTTGCGGTGGCGGCGTCGCTGTCGATGACGCGCAGTATCGCCGATCCGATCGTCGATCTGGCGGACACGGCGACCCAGATTTCGAAAGGGGCGCTGGACCGGAAGGCCGACGTGAAACGCGGCGACGAGATCGGAGCACTGGCACAGGCGTTCAACAGCATGACTGCCCAACTGCGCGACCTGATCAATTCGTTGGAGCAGCGCGTCGACGAACGCACGCACGCGCTCCAGAATGCCAACAGCGCACTCGAGCAGAGGGCGGTGCAACTGCAAACCAGCGCCCGGGTGGGCCGCGAGATCACGTCGATTCTGAACATCGACGTGCTGCTGCCGCGCGTGGTCGAGATGATTCGGGAATCGTTCGGGTACTATCACGTGCAGGTGTTCCTGGTGGACCGTGATGCGAACGAGCTGGTGCTGCGCGCCAGCAGCGACAATAAAAGCCTGGAGCACCAACGCATAGACCTTGGCATCGCCAGCATCAATGCCAGGGCGGCACAAACGGGCCGGGCCGTGCTGGCCAACGACGTGATGCGCGATCCAGGATTTTTGCCCGACAGCCAACTGCCAGAGACCAGATCGGAGCTGGTCATCCCCCTGCGGCTGGGGAACCAGGCGATCGGCACGCTCGACGTGCACAACACCCAGCCCGGTGCCTTTAGCGCCGAGGATGTGGTGGCGATCCAGAGCCTGGGCGATCAGATCGTGGTCGCCATCGACAACGCGCACCTGTACAAGCAGAGCCGGGAACTGGCCGTGCTGGAGGAACGCACACGCCTCGCGCGCGACCTGCACGACTCGGTCACCCAGTCCCTCTACAGCCTGGTGCTCCTGACCGAGGGGTGGCGCCGCCTGATACACAGCGGCACCGTGGCGGTGCCGGGTGCTGCCGGGCCGCAGACAGAGGATTACCTCGGGCGGGTTGGAGAGATTGCACAGCAGGCCCTGCGTGAGATGCGGCTCCTGATTCACGAGCTGAGGCCGCCCTTGCTCGAGCAGGAGGGGCTGGTAGGCGCCGTGCGCAAGCGGCTGGACGCCGTCGAAAAGCGGGTCGGCATCGAAGCGCGCGTGGTGATGGACGACCTGGTCGAGCTGCCTGTGTCGCTGGAAGAGGGGCTCTACTGGATCACCCAGGAAGCGCTGAATAACGCCCTGAAGCATGCCGGAGCGAAAAAAGAAACCGTGCGCGTGTGCGTCGAGGGCGACAGGCTCGTGCTCGAGATCGCCGACGACGGGCAGGGGTTTGACCTGGAAGAGGCACAGCACCGAGGCGGCATGGGGTTGTCTACCATGCGCGAGCGAGCAAAAGAGATGTGCGGGATACTGACCATCGAGTCGTCTCCAGGCCAGGGCACGATGGTGCGGATCACCGTGCCGGTGCCCCCTGGACCACGGTAGAGGCAAGCGTTGATGGCAATGAACAAGGGAGTGAAAAGATGCATGTAATCCAGGTGCTCATCGCCGACGATCACCCGATCGTGCGCGAGGGGTTGCGTACACTGATCGCGAGTGAGGCAGGGATGAAGATCGTAGGCGAGGCCTGCAATGGCGCGGAAGCGGTGACGATGGCGCGCGCGGTGCAGCCGGACGTGATCCTGATGGACCTGGTCATGCCCGTCAAAGATGGCCTGCAAGCCATTGGTGAGATCAAGGGAGAAAACCCTGACGTCTCGATCCTGGTGTTGACCAGCTTTGCCGAAGAAGACAGGGTCTTTCCCGCCATCAGGGCAGGCGCGCTGGGCTATCTGCTCAAGGACACTGCCCCGGACCTGCTGCTGCAGGCGATTTACGACGTCTATCGTGGTGAGCCCTCGCTCCATCCCAGCATCGCCCTGCAGTTGATTCGCGAAATCAACCAGCCGTCCGACCTGCCCCCCGCCCCCGAGCCCCTGTCGCAGCGCGAGCTCCAGGTGCTCAAGCTTCTGGCGCAAGGACTGACCAACCAGGAGATTGCAGATCGACTCGTGATCAGCGAATGGACGGTGCGCACCCACGTGCGCAACATCCTGGGCAAGCTGCACCTGGCCAACCGGACACAGGCAGCACTCTATGCGCTGCGCGAAGGGATCGCCGGGCTGTAGCGGAGGGCAGGAGAAAAAGCGAACCGCCAGCCGGCTGGCTGGCGGTCCCTCAAAGCCTGGAGCGGGTGACGGGATTCGAACCCGTGACAACCTGCTTGGGAAGCAGGTACGCTACCACTGCGTCACACCCGCACAAGCCAGCTTTGACCTTGGCAAGATTGTACCACACCATCCCTATTTGTGCAAATTTCGGCCGCCGAGGATCCTGGCTCGAGCCGGCACCAGTTGGCACTCTGTCCGAACATGTGGTACAATTAGAGCCATAGAGGTGGCCGTTGGGGGCAAGAAAGGAGTCAGAACATGAAATACGTTGTCAAGTCGGGCGACACGCTGAGCAAAATCGCGCAAGAATTCTATGGTGACGCCAACCGTTGGCGCGAGATCGTGGAAGCAAACAAGGATCAGATCGAGAATCCGAGCATGATCCGCACCGGCTGGGAATTAGAGATTCCCGGCGTCGGTGAAGAGGAGAGCAAGAAAGAGCCAAAACGCGACACCGGCGGCGCCTACGACAGAAAGATAGATCGCGGCCAGATAGAATAAGTCCGCGGAGCCATGGAGATCACAACATCACTGCCGCACCTGCACCCCATCGTGCTGCCGACTCCCTTTCCCGTTGGCCCCGTCACCGTCTACCTCGCCGGCGCGCCCGGCGAGCCGCTGACCCTCGTCGACACCGGCCCCCACTCGTCGCGCACGCGCGCGGCTCTCGACGCCGGCCTCGCCGCGCTCGGGCACGCCGTGGCCGGCCTCGATCGCATCGTCGTCACCCATGCCCACGCCGACCACTTTGGCCTCGCCGCCGAGCTGCAGGCCGAGTCGGGAGCGGAAATAGTCACCCACGTCTGGAACGTCCATGCCCTGGCCGACTATCGAGACGACCGGGAGCGGCGCACCGAGTTCTATGCCAATCTACTGCGCCGGGCCGGGGTACCTGTGGAAATACTTGTCACCGTGTACGACGCAACGCGCGCGGTGAACCAGTTTGCCAGGCCTGTAGGCGTCGACGTCACGGTGGATGAGGGCGACGAGCTTGTCCTGGCCGGGCTGCGCTGGCGCGTGCTCCACACCCCGGGGCACTCTGCGGGGCTGATTTGCCTCTACGAGCCGGCCTCCGCCGCGCTCCTCTCCAGCGACCACCTGCTCGCCGACATCTCGTCCAATCCCGTCGTCGAGCCGCCGCCGCCCGGCCACCACGAGCGGCTGAGAAGCCTGGCCCTCTACCGCGACTCGCTGCAGCGCGTGGCAGCCATGCACGTCTCCCGGGCGCTTCCCAGCCACGGCCCCATCATCCACGACGTCGCAGGCCTCGTTTCCGAGCGCATGCGCTTTCACGAGCGGCGCGTGGGGCGTGTCCTCGACGCCCTCCGTGCCGGCGCGCGCACCACGTGGGACGTCACCCTCGCCCTCTTTCCCGACAAGTCGCCGCTCGACACCTTCCTCGCCGTCTCCGAAGTCATCGGCCACCTCGACCTGCTCGAGATCGACGGCCGCATCGCTCGCGACTCGACCGCCTCCGTCGACGCCTGGCACCTCCTCGCCCCCTGACCCGTGCCGGTCTGTGCCACAATCCTCCAGATTGTGCCTCCCACACCCCCGCGGGTCTCGTTACATGCCGGCTGGGTTCAACAGCTCGAACAACTCCCCCAGATCACGAATGACCGGACAATCGTAACGTTCCGCATCCCCTTCGCGCACCACCAGCACGCCGTCGATCCCCGCCGCGCGCGCCCCGGCGATGTCGTGGCGATAACTGTCACCCACGTACAGCGTGCGCCACCCGTCCAGCTCCATCTGATCCAGCGCCTGCTGAAAGATCAAGGGGTGAGGCTTGTTGCAGCCGGCATAGGCCGAGGCCCACACCAGCTCAAAATAGTCGTCGAGGCCTGCCTGCGCCACCCTGTCGCGCAGGTTCCAGCTCCAGTTCGACACGATTCCCAGCCGGTACTCCGCCTCGCCAAGCGCCGACAGCACCTCCCGCACCTCCGGGTAGGGCCTGATGACGCCGGGGCGCGAGTACCACGTTTCCTGCGCTTTCCGAAAGGCGGCGACGGTGCCGTCGTCTGTGTCCACATCGAGCGCCTGGAGGACGGCACGCGTCATCTGTGCCTCCATCTCGGCGTCCTGGGCCTTGGTCGCGGCAAAGGTCGTCCGGTCTGATTCCGCCCAGAACGGCGCCCACACCGCGTCCATGGCCGCCTGCACCTCTTCCGGCGTGCGCTCCACGCCGACCGCGCGCAGCGCCTCGCTGCCGATGACGGGCACGGGAGGATCGAAATAGACGAGCGTATAGCCCATGTCGAACAGGACCGCGTCGTAGCGGCGCGGCCTCACCTCGAGGGCGACGGCGCCCAGCGCCTCTTTCTCGGGTGGATAGAGGCTGCGCAGTGCGTCGAGCAGTTCGTCGGGCTGCGCGACGGCGCCCAGGTCGGGGGCGATGGCGCCCGCGTCTTCGGCATCCACCAGCGCCTCGAAATCGGCATAGTGGGCCACACGCACGATCTCGGCCACGTGGCGGCCATTCAGGCGCAGGCGGTCGCCCGCCTGCAGCCGCCGGATGTTCTCATAGCCGGCCCGCACCTCGATCGTCTTTCGCCCGTCCAGGATCTGCTCCAAAAAGTGCTCGCGCACCCACAGCGTCTTGGTCCGGGTCATCGCCACCCACGCTCCTCGCCCACGCGGTGCGCTTTTAGCGTGTTCGTCAGCCCGGCTCCGCCGAGCGGCACCCCGGCAGTGATGATCACCAGGTCGCCATCGTCCACCAGGCCGCGCTCGCGCGCGGCCTCGACCACGGTTACGATCATCTCTTCCGTGTCAGCGAAAGCGTCGACCCAGATCGGCACCACACCCCACATCAGG
>DATHUZ010000110.1:0-9833 GCA_035461725.1 Anaerolineae bacterium | reverse complement strand
CACCAAGCCGAAGAGTTGTCGCCTGCACCCGATGACCGATAACTGTTTCCGCGATCTTGGCCGACACCCCCGGCAAACCGTCACAGGGTCAAAGAGCGGCTGCCATACTCGACGCTCGCGCATAAGAGGCGCACGCACCGCCACCGAACTCGCCCGCGCGCTATTCCTGCAGCATACGGGCCCTATGCCGGCCGCCCCACCAGCGACTGCGCCAGCTCGTGCAGCGCTGCCACCGCCTCTGCCTCCCCGTCGATCGCGTCCAGGCTCTGCAGCGCCCGCGTATAATACTCGCCTGCCACCGCATCGGCGTACCGGCGCGCGCCGGTACGCTCCAGGATGGCCAGCGTCGCTTCGATCCCTGCCTGCGCTAGCGGGCCGGCCTGTTTGTACAGCTCGATGAGCTGCCACGCCGAGTAGCGCTCGTCGGGGTGGTTCAGCACGTACACCACCGGCAGCGTCTTTTTCTTGTCGCGGATGTCCGTCGCCGCCGACTTGCCCGTCACCTGCTCGTCGCCCCACGTGCCGAGGATGTCGTCCTGGATCTGGAACGCCATGCCGAGATGCTCCCCGAACCGTGCCAAATGCTCTACAGTCTCCTGGTTCTCCGTGCCGACCACGGCGCCCAGGCGCGTCGACGTGGCCAGCAGCATGGCGGTTTTCTGACGGATCATGGTCAGGTATTGCTGCAGGTCGACGTCGAGGCGGTCCTCGAAGGTCATGTCAAAATACTGCCCCTCGCACAGTAGCATGCAGGCGCGGTCAAAGGCGGCGGCGGCAGCGACGATCGTATCGGCAGGAACACCCCTGCCGGCCAGGCGGTGGAGGGCAAGGCGCGCCAGGACGAACAGTCCATCGCCGACGTTGATCGCCTGCGCCGCGCCCCAGATATCCCACACTGCGCGCCGCCCACGGCGGTAGTGGCTGCTGTCCTGGATATCGTCGTGCACCAGCGAAAAGTTGTGGATCAGCTCGACGGCCGCGGCGGCGGGCAGCGCGTGGTAAGGGTCACCACCCGCTGCCTGGCACGCCAGCACGCACAGCATCGGCCGCAGCCGCTTGCCGGTCCGCGCCTGGAGTGGCTCCAACCGCTCGTCGGCCCAGCCGAGGTGGTAGTGCATCATGCCATAGTAGGCGCTCAGGCTGCCGTGAGGCGGGTGTACCACCTCTTGCAGCTCGGTTTCGATCGTGGACAGGAAACGGTCAAAGGCATCTTGCAGCGTCATCCTTTTTCTCCTGCGATGTCGATGGATTGGAGGGCCGGTGTGCCGCGTAGCGACTCGATCGAGGAGATGCCGAGGGCGAACATGGCGGTGCGCAGCACGTCGCCGATCTCGACGGCGAGCGCGGCGACGGCCGCCGCGGAGCGGTCGGCCGCCTTCAAGAATGGCCCGGCCAGACCGGCCAGGTCCGCACCGAGCGCGATGGCCTTGGTTACTTCCATCCCCGTCCGCAGGCCACCGCTGGCGATCAGGGGCACGCCGGGCAACGCGGCGCGCACCGACACAACAGCCTGCGCGGTGGGCAGTCCCCAGTCACGGAATGCCGCGCACAGACGGCGGCGGCGCTCGTCGGGCGCGCGGTACATCTCTACCTGGCTCCACGACGTGCCGCCGGCGCCGGCCACGTCGATCGCCGACACCCCCGCCTCCACCAGGCGACGTGCCCCCGCGGCGGAAATGCCCCAGCCTACCTCCTTGACCACCACCGGGACCTCGAGTGCGCGGCACACGGCCTCGATCTTGGACAGCAGGCCGCGCCAGTCGGTATCGCCTTCTGCCTGGAGTGCCTCTTGCAGCGCGTTCAGGTGGAGGATCAGCCCGTCAGCCTCGACGGCATCGACCGCCCGACGGCAGTCGTCGACACTTATCCCGGTGTTGAGCTGAACCGCTCCGAGGTTGGAAAAGAGGAGGATTTCGGGCGCGACGCGGCGCACGCGGAACGTGTCGAGCAGGTGCGGTGCCTCGAGGGCTGCACGCAGGGAGCCGAGGCCCATGGCGATCCCGGCCGCCTGCGCCCCTTCCGCCAGGTTGAGGTTGATGCGGTGCGCTTCTGCCGTGCCGCCCGTCATCGACGAGATCAGGAGCGGCAGTTGCAGGCGCCTGCCCAGAAAAGTCGTCGCCGTGCTCACCTCGTCCAGCGCGACATCCGGCAGCGCGTTGGGAAGAAACCGGTAACGTTCCAGTCCCGTCGTCAGCCGGGCGAAGGACACGTCCTCTTCCAGGTTGATGCGCAGGTGCTCAGACTTTCTCTGCTCGAGCATGCCGTCCTCGTAACTTGTTCGCCGATCTGGTGTTTTACGACGCAGAGCGGCAGATTCTTGCCGTGCGACAGCAAATCTTACCAGGGGACGCACGGAATGTCAAGCGAGTTGACAGCGCGCGTCGCTGCTGGTAGAATAGGGAACGTTTGCCGGCACCGGCCTCAGATGGCGCGGGTGCTTGAGCCAATCTCTCCAGGAGGAAGGAAGCATGGATGCTTACGAGCGAGTGAAGAACATTATCGTCGAGCAGTTAGGTGTGGATCCGGACAAGGTCACGCGCGACGCCCGTTTCAAGGAAGATCTGGAGGCCGACTCCCTCGACCTTGTGGAGTTGATCATGGCCTTCGAGGACGAGTTCGGTGGCGAGATCTCGGACGAAGAAGCGCAAAACATCAAGACGGTGGGTGGGGCTGTCGATTATCTCGAACAGCGCATGACAGCCGGCGAATAGTCATCCGTCTCCTATCAGTCCCGATCGAGGCGCTGATAGCCGGCAGAGGCCGGCTGCCAGCGCCTTGATGTGTTCTCGATAGGTGTTGTTGGTTGTAGGTGGAGCGTGATACGCCAAGAACCCATCATCAGTGCTGTCGTGCTGGCCGGGGGCCAGAGCCAGCGGCTCGGCCGGGACAAGGCCTTTCTGCCTGTAGGCGGACAGCCGCTCGTGGCGTACGTGGTGGAGACACTGTCGGCGCTAAGCGACGACGTGATCGTGGTCGCCAACAACCTGGAAGTGTATGAGGATCTCGGGCTGCGAGCGCGACTGACCCGCGACGAGGAGCGGGGCAAGGGCTCGCTGATGGGTATCTACTCGGGCCTGAAGCTGGCGCGCCACGAGTATGCGTTGGCTGTGGCGTGCGACATGCCGTTCCTGAACGTCGATCTGCTGCGCTACATGGTGGGGTTGGTGCCCGGGTACGACGTCGTCGTCCCACGCGACGGCGACCTGGTCGAGCCACTGCACGCCATTTACGGCAAGGCCTGCCTCGACCCGATGGCTATCCAGCTCCAGGCGGCTAAGCGGCGCATCATCGCCTTCTTTGACGCCGTCCGCGTGCGGTACGTCGAAGCGGCCGAGATCGCACAGTTCGACCCCGATCGCCTCTCCTTCGTCAATATCAATACGCCGGCGGATTGGGATCACTTCCAGGAACTGAAACGTGAAGCGTGAGGCGTGAGCGCATCTCACGCACCACGCTTCACGTCTCACGCTAGTATTTGTACTCGCTGCCGCCGATAAACTCGCGCAGCAGAGACGTGGGCGGAATGGCCTCTTCGGCTTTGGCGGGAACGGGGGCGACGGCGGAGAGCAGGGTGTACACGCGCTCGGCTCGCTCAAAGGCGTCGGCGCGCAGCGGGTCGCCCCTGTACTCCTCTACCCAACGACCAAAGTGGTCGAGCAGCCGGCGGCGCATCACGGGCAGCTCGTAGGCCAGGCCGGTGGCGACGATATAGTCGGTGGTGTTTGCATACGGGACGATGTTGCGCATCTCGCTGCTGCGTACATAGTGCCAGTGCTCCAGGGTGCGCTGCGGCTCGTAGGAGCGAAAGACGGCGTCGCGCACCATGCGCCGCATCAACCGCAGGTCGGTCCAGCGCACCATGCGCCCGCCCGGCCCCTTCATCTGCAGCAGAGGCTCGATAAAGAGCGCAAACTTTTGCTCGTCGGGCACCTGCCCGGTCATGCCGGCATAGAGGCCGTGCAGGCTGTCGATCAGGATGACCTCGTTCGTGCCCACGCGCATGGGCGTGACGCCTTCGGTGCGCCTGCCCGTCTTGAAATCGTAGAATGGGATTCGCACCTCCTCGCCGGCGATCAGGCGTGCCAGGTGATCGCGGATCAGCTCCAGGTCGAGTGCCTGGGGTGTCTCGAAATCATAGTCGCCGAACTCGTCGCGTGGATGGAGCTCGAGGTCGTAGAAATAGTTGTCGACGTTGAGGGTGACCAGGCTGAGGCCGATGCCGGCCAGGCGCTGACCGAGCTTGATGGTCGTCGTCGTCTTGCCCGAAGAAGATGGCCCGGCAATGAGCACCAGCCGGATGCTATCGCGCCTGTCGTCAATCAGTTGGGCAGCGGTGTCGATCTCTTCTTCATAGTTGCGCTCTGACTCGCGCACGATGTCGGCAAACTCGCCGCGCTCGATGCGCTCGTTGAGCTTGTCGACGCTGTAGAGCTCGTGATCGAGCGCCCAGCGCAGCTCCTCATAGATCTTGCGCCATGGGATATTGCTCGTCTCACGATAGCCGCGCCCCGCCTTTTCGCGGCGTGCGCGTGCCCGCTCGTCGCGGTAGAGGATGTAGGCCTTGGCGACGCGCGCGTGGGCATTCTCGATCAGCACCTTTTCGACCACGTCCTGGATCTCTTCCACCTCGGGGTGGCGCCACGGCGGGATCTTGGCGTGCAGGATGTCGATAACCTGGTCGGTCAGCCGCTCGGCAGTGGAGCGATCGCGCCCGCCCACGGCTACGGCGGCGCGGTAGATGGCGTTGGTGATCCGGTCGCGATTAAAGGGCACGACGGCGCCGGTGCGCTTGACGACGTGTGAGAGCTTGTTCGGAACGTCCATCTTTCCTCCGATGAAAAATGGGGGAGCAGAAAGTTAATTCCGCTCCCCCCTGGCCTGGTGGAGATGGCGGGAGTCGAACCCGCGTCCAGAAAATTGAGACTGGAACGTACTACAAGCTTAGTTGACCTTTTGTTTCTTGCCAGGTTGCCCGCCGGCCAACAGGCTGACCCCCCGGCTAGCCGATCGGGACGCGGTGTCCCTCTTTGATCCCACCCATCGGCGTCGGTGGGACCGCACCTCCGGCTTCTCTGTCGCCCGCTCGCTCCCCCCCAGAGGCGGGTGAGGGCGGACGTGACCGTCTAGCGGTCAGGCTATCGCGTTACAGCTTACGCTGCGAGCGCGAGAGCTGGTTGAGTGCGCTGTGTGGCACTTGTTGTTTTGCCCAATTTTAACGCGGTTCAGGCGCCTCGGCTTGCAGTCCCAGCCCTTCCTTCCCTGTCGAAACCATTTCATCCCCAGGCGAACCCGAAACCGAGTACTCTCGGTCCCTCTCGGGCTGGATTACAACAATATTATAGCACAGGTTTGAGATTTGATCAAGTGGGCGGTCGATCAGGACGAGATCGCGATCTTGAAGCGCGTGCGGAGAGGGCCGAGCAGCAGCTCGATCTCGGCCTGTGACAGGTCGGTATCGTAAGAGAAGCGCCAGCGTGGCGGGCGCGGATCCCAGCCAAAGTAGCTGCACGTGCCGTGCGAGATCAGGCGTGCCTGCAAAGCCGAGGCCGCGGCCGCGTCGCCCTCTCCGCGGATGATGTAAAAGCGCACGTACGCCTGATTGCCGGGTGACATGTCCCCCTCTCTCGCGGTCAATCATAACCTAGAATGGCCGGTTCGTCAAGTGATTGAATACGCCACTTTAGGGCAACCGCATTCACCGCCCCGATCCAAACTTTTAACCTATTCGACCACGTCAACCTCTCCCTTTGACCTGGGCAAAAGTGCGACGCACCTGCCATTTGAGGTAGCTTGGGTACCCTTTCGGTGTTGGCCAAGCCAATGCGTTCACCCTGTACGCCACTTGTCGAATTTCGCAATCCGGGCGGTACGTGGTAAAATAGATGGTGTTCCACGGCGATGGGAGAATGATCCTCACGTGCGGGCTCTCGCCCGCCATGGTTCGACAGGGACAACTCGGGAGGGGTCAGCATGGGACAGGAAATGGGCACGAGCGCACCTGGAGACACGCGCGGCAAAGTCGGGGTCGTGGCGTCGAGTGCCGGAGTGCTGCGCGAGGTGGTCTGCCTCCTATCCAGGCAGGGGGTGGCAGTGGTGCGGGCCATCAGGCCGGGCGGTGAGCCAGGTGTGCAGGCAGCCGACGGTTTTCTTGGCGGCTTGCAGGCGCTGCAGAACGATCCAGAGATCAAGGTCGTCGTCGCCATTGTCGCCGGCACCCGGGACGTAGACGAGGAGCAGGTACTGGAGCACGTGGCCCAGAGCCATCACCCGGCGGTGCTGTGCCTGCTCGGGGGCGATACGAGCCGTGCCTGGCAGGCAGGGGCAATCCCGGCCCGGCGCCTCGACGAGGCCGCTCACCGAGCCGCGGCGTGGGTGCGCGGCTGGGACCAGGCCCTGATCTCGGCACAATTGGAGGAGCAGGACGAAGAACTGGCGACGATGGCTGCCAAGCTGCGGCGGCTGCTTGGCGCCGGGCGACGCGGTATCGTCGGCCTGTTTGCCTCTCAAGAACTTTGCCGCGAGGCGTGGCTGATGCTGGGCGATGTGGCAGGCGAAGGCGTGACTCTGGACTGCGTAAACCTGAGCCCGCAGAGCTTGAGCGATGCCCTCGACGATCCAGGGGCCGGGGTGATCCTCCTCGATCTGGTCGTGGAGGGAGATACGCCCGAAGTGCTGTCAGAGGAAGTGGCGGTTGCCCTGGAGATGCTCCAGGGACCCGGCCCGCTGGTCATTGCCCACGTGTGTGGCCTGGATCTTGACTCGGTGGAGCGTGCAGAAGCGCGCTTGAGCCAGGCCGGTGTGACGATCGTGGGCAGCAACGCCGCGGCGGCACGACTGGCAGGCATGGTGGTGTCGGTGTAAGCTGCCGCCAGAGTGAAGGCGCCGCGTCTGGAGGTCGTGTCAGGCGGGGTACGTGAGATGGGCACGGAGGCTTGATCGTGCGAAACCACAACTTGAAGCTCCTCATTCGCAACTTTGCCATAGAAATGGTTGTGTACAGCGTGTTGCTGGTCGCCTATTTCTACCTGGCCCTGCGTTTTCTCGGCGAGCCGCTCAAGCAGATGTACGAGACTCGCATGGTGGTGTATGCCATCCTGGCACTGGTGTTGATCGTTGCGCAGGCAGTGATGCTCGAAGCGCTTACCAGCATGATCGTTCGCTGGCTCGGGCTGGAACGGCTCGAGTAGGAGAGCGTCGATGTACTTTCCTGTTGCGGATGTGGTCGTCAACCCTCTCTTGCTCGCCGCCGTCGGTTTTTTGGTAGGCTTACTTGGTGGGTTCTTTGGCGTGGGGGGGGGCTTTCTCGCCGGGCCGATGATGTTCCTTGTCGGTGTGCCGATGAACTTTGTCGTTGGCACCGACCTGGCGCACATGACAGGCAAGTCGATCGTCGCGGCCAGGCGGCACCGCGTGTTGGGCCACGTGGATGTCAAGCTCGGGCTGCTGATGGTCATGGGCACGGTTCCAGGCGTGGAAATCGGGGCGCGGATTATCGAGAGACTGGAGGGCACGGGGGTTATCGACGAGGTGGTCGGCACCATCTATGTGGTCATCCTGGTCGCAATCGGGGCCTTTACCGCGTGGGAGAGCCTGCGCGCTTTGCAGTTGGTGCGCACCGAACAGATGGATGCACAGGAAGCGCTGGCGTTCCAGGGCGCGGCCCGCCGAGCCCGTGGTTTGCACATCCCTCCAATGATTTCCCTGCCCGGGTCGGGGGTTGAATCGATTTCGCTGTGGGTCATTCTTGCCGTGAGCTTTCTCACCGGCCTGCTTGCCGGCGTCCTCGGCGTCGGTGGCGGATTCATCCGGATGCCGATGCTCGTCTACCTGGTGGGCGTGCCCACCCACGTGGCGGTGGGCACCGATCTCTTTGAGATTGTGATCTCGGCCGGGTTTGGCACACTCACCCATGCTCTGAAGGGTAACGTAGACATCCTGATGGCGCTCGTCATGCACACGGGCGCGGCCATCGGCGCGCAGATCGGTGCAGTTTCTACACGCTACTTTGCCGGCCCACGCATCCGGCTCTTCTTCTCGGTACTGCCTTTCATCGGCGCTATCCTGACGGTGCTGCGGCTTTTCGGGCTGATGGTTGGTCACTAAGAGGCAAAGCAATGCACATTCTGGTTTGCACAATTGGCAGCAAGCAGCGTGAGACGACGCTGCACTTTAGCCTGGCCGTCATGCGTGCTCTCGCCGGCCGTATCACGCTCCTGGGCGTCGTCAGCAAGGAACGTAACGCCGCAGAGCTGTTTACGTTTCTGAACGAGGCCGCCGCAGAGCTGGTGACCGAGGGGTTGGAGGTCCACGTGCAGGTGGAAACGGGAGACGCTGAATCGTTGGTGATGGCCGAGCTGGAGGCGGGGGAGTATGACCTGGTGGCACTCGGCGCGCTGGGCGGCAAGCGATCGAGGCGCATGTTTCTCGATTCGGTGGCAATGCGTATCGTCGAGCGTGCCAGGGTGTCGGTGTTGTGTGTCAAAGGGAACAGGACAGAGCTGTCGAAGGTGCTGATCTGCGCTTCCGGCACCGAGATGGGCCATCTGTCGGTTTGGGCGGGCGCGGCGCTGGCCTGTGGGGCCGGTGCGAGTACGACGGTGCTGCACGTGGTCGATGCGCTCCCGACCATGTACACCGGGCTGGAGCAGATGGAAGAGACGCTGGCAGAGCTGTTGCAGTCGGACACGCAGACGGCATCCGAGCTGCGGTGGGCCGCCCAGGTGGTCAAGGCCGAGTGCGAGGTGTCAGAGGTCAAGCTGCGGCGTGGAATCGTCGTGGACGAGATCCTGCACGAAGCGCAGCGCGGTGACTATGACCTGATCGTGATCGGGTCGTCGGAGGTTGGGGGCGGGCTGCGCCTGGCCTTGATGGGCAACCTGGCGCGCGAGGTGATGGTGCGCGCCGACAGGCCTGTGCTCGTCGTGCGGCCCATCAAATAGCGCGATCTCGCGCGACGGCAGACTCTCGCATCCAGGCGGGCAGGTGCGCGCGGATGCGCTGCGCAAGCTCGACCCCCTCTTCCCCGCCTAGTGGGAGGGTTCCTCGTTTTTCCACGTCGAGCAGTGCCAGTTGCTGCTCTTCGAACGGCAGTCCCGGCGGGCAGGGGACGACGTGCCAGTGGACGTGGGGAGTTCCTGCCTGGTTGCCGAAAGACAGCAGGTAGATCCGCTCCGGCTTGAGCGCGAGGCGCACCGCCTCGCCGACCGCGTGCACGACTCGCTGCAGGGCGAGATAGTCGTTCAGCGACAGGTCGCCGGTCACCTCTTCCACGTGCGCCACCGGTGCGACGAGGGTGTAGCCGTACACCGTGGGAAACCGATTAAGAAAGGCGATCGCTGCGGGCCCGCGCCAGATGACGTGGTGCGCGGGCAGTGACGGGTCGCCACGCACCAGGCGGCAGATAAAGCAGCCACACCTTATTTCTGCCATATAGGCCTGGGGGTCGAACGGGACGCGCGCCGGCTCGACCGCCACACGCGCAGCGCGCAGAGCGGAGGCGACGAGCTCCAGATCCCGTGCCCTGTCGCGTACGATCCGCCCTCGCCCATCCGTGGGAAAGCCACGGTAGTCGAGAATGACGAGGCGCAGCCCATTCGCCTCGGCCCATTCCCGGCGCCGTACGTCGTACAGGCGGCGCTGGTGGCCCGCCGACACCCCGCTCACGGTCAGGTGCTCGTCCATGATCGGCACGGGTGCGCTGTGCTGCTGCTCCCAATACTCGACGATCAGGCGATGGCGTGGAAAATAGCCGTCCACCGGCAGCGGTCGGGCCTTGCCATCCTTGCCCGGGTCACCGGCCAGCGTCGGGAAGCGGTGCTGCCACCGGTAGTCCG
>DATHUZ010000109.1:0-10965 GCA_035461725.1 Anaerolineae bacterium | reverse complement strand
GAGGTCCCCGCCGTCAGGCGGGGACCCACTCTCTACAAGCCCCCGCCGTCAGGCGGGGGTCCGGTGACCGCTAACTTGGCTCTAGGTCAGCCGTGACACCACTCCCGGCTCACGCCGGGAGCTTCAGCCCGGCGCACGCCTTACTCCGGCGCCCAGGGGCACCGGCCCAGGCCGCGCTGCTCCCGGATGTACGAGCACAAAATCACGTACGGGGCCTTCAGCCGGATCTCGTCCGGGCTCGGCTCGATCACTGACCACCAGAACTGCTCCTCGTCCATCGTCCACTTGGCGTCGGGCATATAGATCAGGCTCATCACGCCGATCCACGGCTGCCAGTTTGCCTTCGCGTACGCGTAGGCGCGCTTCATATAGTCGCCCTGCACGAACTGATCCGCCACCCGGTGCCAGTAGTAGGGGCTGTTTGTCCGCTCGTCGCGCGTCCACCCAAACTCGAGCACCACCACCTTCTTGGCCTGGTCGCCGTTGCGCACCATGATCTGGCGTAGATCCTCCACGTGCCGGAAGCAGTAAATACGACACGCGTCGCCCGGACAGTTGACGTCACCCACGTTATAAAAGCTCGGATCCGTCGCCACCTGGCCCGGGTCCATCTCGGGCGGCGCCTTGTAACCGGCGCCGTGCGCGCCGAGCATGTCAAAGTATGGCTTGGCTCCCGCGTCGTACATCGACTGTATAAAGCGCGTGTCGGGCACCGCCCGCTCGCTCAGCTCCGTCGTCGGCGCCATCCCGGCACTGACAATGATCGCGTTCGGATCGGCCGCCTTGATCACCTGGTACGCTTTCTTTAGCATCTGAGTGTACTCGCCCGCGTTCGGCGCCTTGTTGCCCCACTCACGCTTCAGGTTCGGCTCATTCCAGATCTGGTACGCGGCGATCCTCCCTCGGTAGCGCGTCGCCATCGCCGACAAAAAGTCGCCAAAGTGATTGATATTCCCTGGCGGCGACCCGGCCCACGTGGGCTCGTGATCCACGCGCACGATCAGCTTCAGCCCAAACTCGTCCGCCTGCTGCACAATCCGGTCCGACGTGCTCCAGTCGTACTTCCCCTTACCCTGCCCCTCGATGTCGCGCCACGCGAACCACTGCTTTACCCACGTAAAGCCGGCGTCCTTCACCAACCCCAGGTCGCGGTGCGCCACCTCGGGCCGCCACCACAGAAACGCCTGAATCCCGTAATCAGGCGAAGCCATCTGCACCGGGCTGGATGGGGGTGGAGAAGTGGGTGGAGCCGAGGTCGCCGTCGCCGCCGGCGCTGCGCCTGTCGGTGCCTGTTGCGTGGGTGCAGCGTCCGTCGGGGCCGCTTGCGTGGGTGCCGCCACCGTCGGCGATTCGGCCGTCGGTGCCACGTCCCCCGCGATCGCCGTCGGCGATGGCTCGGTCGGCACGTCGGGCGTTGGGGTCGTGGTAGGGATCGCCACCCGCGCCGTAAAGGTTGGCACCAGCGTCGGCTCGCTCGTTACCCCTGCCACCTCTCCCTCTTCCGAGCCCAACCGCGTCACGATCGCCACCGCACACAGCGCCAGCGCCAGGATCAGACCCGCACCCAGCACCCCGATCGTGATCAGAAAGCCCCGGCTGCGCACCAGCCCGTTTTGATTCCCACTTTTGTTGCTCTGCTCGGTCATCGGTTCCACCTATCACAATTTCAGGATCGGTCGTCGATCACGCCTTGTCTTCATATAAGGTGACGAGTGCCACGCGCCACCCTCACGCGCTGCTATTTCTTCAGACGCTCTTCCGCTGCCCCTTGTTCCCTGTCCCCGCCGGACCCCGGTATATTGCATTTGGCGACGACTTGGCACACCGGTGAGCATCAACCGCACCGTGCCGGCATCCGTGCCCATCCATGTCCTGGCCTCACTCCGCCAGGTTCGAACCCCTGCACTCTGACACAACAGGGCACCGGCGTTGCCGGTGCCCTGTTCGATGCCACGCTGGGCCCGGGCTATTTTGCCATCGACTTGAGCGCGTTATACGTCTGCGTCGGGCTCCAGTCAGAATTCAGGATGCCCCACTGTGCCTTTTCAGTTCCCGGCGCCACCACGTCAAAGTTCAGGTTCCACAGGAACGCCACCCCGACGAACCCCCACTTTTTCATCAGCTTGTACGCTTCCACCGTCCACTCGGCCTGCTCCGCGCGCGTATTGTCGCGTGCATAGCCATAGCTGTTGTCGCCAATCCAGTTGGTCGCCCAGCCAAACTCTGTCGGCCAGATCTTTTTGCCGCCGTCCCCATACTTTTTCATGACGCCATAGTACTGGTGCAGCGTGCCGTAAAAGCTCCACGAGCGATGCAGGTTCTGGCATGGGCCCGTGAACGACGAGTTCTGCGCCTTGATAAAGTCGCACGCGTCCTGGCCGCCTGACACCCACGGCGCCACGTTGTAGCCACTTGGGTGGGCGCCGATCGCGTCCGAGTAGTTCTTTAGCCCGTTGGCGTACATCCCCTCCAGGTACTTGACGTCGTCGACCGCCTTGGGCGGTGGCGCACCTGTCGGCGTGAGGGCGCCGCTCACCACGATCATGCTCGGGCAGGCGCCCTTGATCCGGTTGTACGCCGGCTTGAGCAGGGCCATGTACGCCGCGGGGTCGATCTTCATATTGCCCCACTCGTAGTGCAGGTTCTGCTCGTTCCACACCTCGATCGCCTTCACGCTCGATCCGCAGTAGCGACTCGCCATCGCCCCGACAAAGTCTGCCAGATCGCCCGGGTTCTGAGGCGGGCCGCCGACACTCAGGTCCTGCCCGCCGCGCGCCCACGACGGCGCATTCACCACGCTCCACAGGATCCTGACGCCCGATGCGTCGGCCGCGTGCACGATCTCGTCGAGGGCGCCCCACTCGTACGCACCCTTCGCCGTCTCAAAGTGCTTCCACTCCACCTGCTGCTTCACCCAGCCAAAGCCCATGTCGCGCACCTTGCCCATTACCGCGCCCGCTTGGTTGTTGTGCACCATGTGCGCCTGGATGCCATAGCCAAAGTTTGTATTCGCAGGCGGATACGAGGTACTGCCACCACCACTCGACCCTGCCGGCTTGGCCGTGGGTTTGGGTGCTGCGCTCGTCGGCTTGGGCTGCTGAGGCACCGGGGTGGGGGTTGCCGTCGGCTCGGGGGTTGCCGTCGGCGTCGGTGTCTCTGTCGGCAGCGGCGTCGGAGTAAAGGTCGGGGTGGGCGTCGGCGACGGTGTGGTCACCAGCACCGCCACGCGCTGGCTGCCCGCCACCGTCTGGCCGTCGTTCGCCACGATCGACGCGCCCACTGCGTACTCGCCCGGCTGATCCGGTGCCGTGAAGGTGTACTCGCGCTGGTCGAGCCCGGTCTGCTGCTCTGCCACCAGGCCCACACCCGCGCCTTCCACACTCCACACCACGGCGAACTTGCTGTCGATCGTCGACAGCGCCACCTGGGCCGATGATTGATAGTCGCGCACGAGCTGCCACACCCGCGGGTCGTTGCCCTCATCCCACAGGGCCCGGATTGCCACGCCGCCCACGTTGTAGCGGCTCAACAGCTCCAGCTTGCGGCTCAGGCTGCTCGCGTCCTCCAGCCACACCTTGCGCTCCTGGCCGCTCGCCTCGTCGACGTACGTAAACCAGTAACAGCCCGTCTCCGAGTCCAGGTTCACGCCCGGCGTGTCCAGCCCAACCGTCATCTCTTCGCCCGGCAGCAGCAGGTCGTCTCCCTCTCTCACCGCCACCTGGCACAGCTCGCTCAGCGCGTCGCGGTAGGTGCGCTCCATCAAGATGCCGCCTGCATTCTCCACGCTACGCGCCGTGAACACCGGCTGCAGCTTGTAGCGCTCCACCTGCGCCACCGACCACCAGAGTAGATCCTCCATCTGGCCGCCGGGCGCGTACGCTGATGGGTCCTGCAGCGCCGGGAACTTGAACCCGTCTGCCACCTGGCCCAGCGCTTTCCAGTCGTAGGCCCCTGTCTCCCACCGGTCCTCGGCGATCTGTGTTGGGGCCTCCACGTGCACCGTCAGGCGCTTGCCATTCGCGTGCAGTGCCTGCGCCAGTTGCGTCACAAAATGGGTGTACTCTGTCCGCAGATCCCGGTTGATGCCGCGATAGTCGAGGTCGATGCCGGCGTACAGCTCACCGACCACCAGCTCGACGATGGCCTGCACGTGCGCCTGCTGGCTTTCAGAGATCACCAGCATGTTGTCGACCAGGTCGCTGCGCACCACACCATCCTCGCTCCAGTTGCGCAGCGTGGGCAGCACACGGTACGATTCGCCCCCACTCGACTCGGGCAGTGTCGTCAGCGTGCCGACGACGTCGTTCTGATCCCCAAGCTGGTAGCCCAGCGGGTTGAGCTCGCTTAGTGCCTGCCCACCGATGTCCGGCAGCGACACGTAATCGGGCAGCTCGGCGCTTACCGCCGGCGGGTGGGGTGTGCTTTGGAACACGCCGACCACCTTCGGTAGGTAGTCCAGCTCTGCTTCCAGGACGTCATCTTCGACAATGATCTCTGTCGGCACAAACACCCACTCCGCGCCGTTCCACTGGTACATCGACAGCGTCTCGTACGGTTCGGCGTTGTTCGGAATCGGCACGCTCAGCAGTGCGGCCGAGGGCTCTGCCCCCTTGGTGGTGATCTGATAGATGGGGCTTCTCACGTGCAGGGTCGACGGCAGCGCCTGTGCCGCGGCCTTGAGCTCATTGCCTGCCGACCCATCCAAAAAGCTCGCCATCGGCACCGATTCCTCTTTGACCTTGACGTCATCTTGGAGGCCTTTAGCCGGCAAGGTCACCTGCATCCCATCGTTGTCTGCGACGGCGCCACCTTCGTCGGCGTCGATCGCCGTGTAGCCTGCTTCCAGCACACGCTCCTGCGCCGATACCGGCGGCAGAAGGAGAGAGGCAACCAGCAGGATCAAGATCAATCCGTTGAGCACCAGGCCGCCCGTCTTGCCTTCTAGCAGCGCGTGCAGTGCCCCTCCCGACGGCTTTCCTCTCTCTTTCATCTCCTCTGATCTCCTTTTCATCCCACAGCTCCTCGTTGCAAAATCTCGGTGTTATGCGCGTCTTAAAGACAAAGGAACCCCAGACGCGAGCCTGCATCCACGTGCCGGCCCGGCGCGGGGTTCCTGAATCAAATAGTATTCGAGAGATCGGTTACGTTTCTCATGGCTCTTTTGCAGCGAGCATGCCCGGCATTGTAGCACAAGCCGCTTCTTTTGGCAAATCGAGCGGCCAGAATGCAGTCGCTATGTGCCGGCCTCACCGGTTTCGCCCTGTGCCGCCGTCGTCGGCTCCAGCACCGTCTGGCGCAGGAACGAGTGCAGGCGGCTGCTCCGTCGCTTGACCATTACCACCGTCACGTCGGCCCGCGCCGCGATCTGCCCTGGCACATCACCGATCAGCAGGTTGCGAAACAGCGGTTCCGCGGTCGCCCCAACGACGATCAGGTCGCACCCCTTCGCCTCTCCCAGCACGGTCTCGACCACGTTTGAGCCCTCGACGATCCGCCTCACGATATGCTCATACTCGACCCCTTCCAGCGTATAGTCCAGCACCTGCTCCGCGCGCACCCGATCGCTGCTGCGCGCACCTTCGGGCACCATGTGCAGCACGGTCACCGTCACCGCCTCCTGCTCCGCGACGCGCGCCATGTTCACGGCCATCTTGACCGCACGCCGGCTGTTCGGGCCTCCCGCCACCGGCACCAGGATCGACCCCAGCGGGCGGTACTCGCGATACCGCACCACGGCGATATCGGTCGGTGGATTGTCCACAATCGGGTCGATCACCGACCCGTACAACCGCCCGGCCGTGTTTGTATATCCCGGCCACCCCAGGACGATCAGATCCGACGCATTCTCCACCGCCGTCTTGCGCACCGACTCTGCCACGTGCCGCCCCAGCCGGATCATCGTGTGCACCGGCACGTCGCGCTGTCGTGCCTCCGCGATCACCGTTTCCAGGTACGGCCGCCCTTCGCGCAGCATCACGCGCCCTTCCCCCAGCGTCAGTTGCGGCGGCACCTTCACCACGTACAGCGCCAGCACTTCGCCATTGTGCGCATCCGCCAGCACCGCGCCGATCTGGCCCAGGATGCGCGCCTGTTCCTGGGTTGCCACAGGCACCAGCACCGAGTAATTGCGGCTCACCAGCACCTCTTCCAGCAAAATCTCTTTTGGCTTCTCCATCGCTTCCACGTCGCGAAAGTGGGCATAGTAGGCAAGCAGCCCGACCACGAGCCACCCGCCGGCAAAGTACCAGGCGATGGGACTGAAGCTAAAGAGATGCAGCGCTAACAGAGCATTCGCGACGACCGCCAGAATCGGGATCAAAGGAAACAACGGAACTCGGAACCCGCGCTCGAGCAACGGCATCTTCTGGCGCAGAGTCATCACCGTCACGTTCACTTGCAGAAACAGGAGCAGGAACATTATGTCCGCCGCGGCGGCCACGTCCTCGATCGGCAGAGTCCAGGCAATGATCAGCATCAACCCGCCCGAGAAAACTACGGCCCAGTGCGGCGTGTGACGCACGGGGTGGATGCGTGCCATAATTCCGGGCAGGTTGTGGTCGCGTCCCATCGCAAAGGAGACGCGCGATGACGAATAGGTCGTCGCGTTGAGCGCCGACATGGTCGAGACGATCCCGCTGATGAGCAAAAGCACTCCGCCAATTCCCCACGGAAAGACCTGCTGCGCCACCGCTACCACAGCCACTTCCTTCTCCTGCCCCAGGTACTCGTACGTGCGCATCCCCTCCGGTGGATGTGTCGCCCCGATCGCCGTCACCCCGACCAGGAGGTAGATTGTCACCGCGATGGCGATGGCGGCAAAGATCGCCCGCGGGATGTTCTTTTTCGGATCAATCGCCTCTTCGCCAGATTGCGCAATGATCTCGTACCCTTCGAAGGCGATAAACGTCAAACCCATCGCCAAAAACACGCCCAGCATTCCATTTGGCAAAAAGCCTGTCGTAAAACGCGCATGCCACTCGTCGGTGCGAAGCATCGCCAGCACGCCAAACAGCACAAACAGGCCCAGGATGACGATCTTGGTCACCGTGACCACGTTGCCGATCGTCCCCGTCTCAGAGGCGCCCAGGTAGTTCACGATCGTAAACAGGATGATGATCAGCGTCATGAATACCAGCGTGAGCTGTGGCACCCCCAGGCCAAACGTCGGCGCCCCGGCCACGATCCACATCTCTGTAGCAAAGCGGCCGAATCCAAGTGCGTACAGGCTGCCTGCCGCTGCGTGGGCAAACCAGCTCATCCACCCTGCCAGAAAACCTTGTGATCCGCCCAACCCCTCCTTGACCCACAGATACCCACCACCCGCCTCGGGAAACGCCGAGCCAAGCTCGGCGTACGACAAGGCGGTCAGGGTCGTAATCAGGCCATTGAGGAAAAAGGCCAGCACCAGTGCCGGGCCCGCCACGCCTGCGGCGACGCCGGTCAGGACAAAGATGCCTGCGCCGATCATGCCGCCGACGCCGATCATGGTGATCGTAAAGAGTCCGAGGTCGCGGCTGAGGGTAACTTCTGGAATCTGCTCCGTAGATCTGTTTCTGGTTGCCACCGGTTGCTCCTATCTCACTCACACGAAAACCACCGCACACTCCCATCCATACAGGGATTTGCCCATTCATCAGGCACAACGCGGTGGCCCAGAATAATTATACCATGAAACCCCCCAGGTGCAACAACCATTCAGAAGAGGAAAACCCAGGCCGCCGCCAGAATTGCCCTCGACCCAAAACTTGGCTATAATGGGCGCGTTCGTGCCTGCCGGCGGCAGGCACGAACGCGGCGTAAGCCTGTATGGAGGAGATGAGTCACAGCATGGACCTCGACAAGGCCTGGCATACGTTAAGCATAGAGGCGACGGCAGCGTCCCTCGAAACAGACCTGGACCACGGTCTCACCGAGGCGCAGGTGCGCCAGCGGCGCGAGCGGTTTGGCCCCAACCAGCTTCGCGAGGGCCCGCCTCGCACCTTCTGGCAGATGCTCCTCGATCAGTTCAACCAGTTCCTGGTCCTGATCCTCATCGCCGCCGCGGTCGTCTCGGCCCTCATCGGCTGGAGTGAGTTCAACCGCACCGGCGAGATGACCGAATTCATCGACGCCGCCGCCATCATGACCATCGTTATCCTCAACGCCATCCTTGGCGTCGTGCAAGAGGGCCGCGCCGAAGAAGCGCTCGCCGCTCTCAAGAAAATGGCGGCGCCGAACGCCCAGGTGCTCCGCAACGGCCATCGCGTCACTGTCCCTTCGGTCGAGCTGGTGCCCGGCGACGTGGTGATCCTTGAAACGGGCAACTATATCCCCGCCGACGTGCGCCTCGTCGAAAGCGTCAATCTCCGCGTCGAAGAGGCGTCGCTGACCGGCGAGTCGGTGCCCGTCGGCAAGGACGCGCGCGACACCCTTCCCCCCGACGCGTCACTCGGCGACAGGCACAACATGGCCTTTATGAGCACCGTGGTTACCTACGGTCGCGGCAGCGGCCTCGTCACCGGCACCGGCATGCAGACCCAGATCGGCGCCATCGCCGAGATGATCCAATCGTACGAGGAGGAGCAGACGCCGCTCCAGGTCAAGCTTGACAACCTGGGCCGTACTCTCGGCATCCTGACCCTCATCGTCTCGGCTCTCGTCGGTATCATTGGCATCGTGCGCGACACCCAGGTCGGCGTCCTCTTTTCGCAGGGTCCCGGCGCCTATTTCGGCCTGGAGGAGACGGTCCCGAACCTGGTCGAGATGTTCATGGTCGCCGTCAGCCTCGCCATCGCCGCCGTGCCCGAGGGGCTCGCCGCCGTCGTCACCATTTGCCTCGCCCTTGGCATGCAAGAGATGGTCAAGCGCCACGCCCTCATCCGCCGCCTGCCCGCCGTCGAGACCCTCGGCTCGGCCACCGCCATCTGCTCTGACAAGACGGGCACGCTGACGCAGAACCAGATGACCGCCGTCCAGATGTACGTCGACCGCAGTCTGCTCAACATCACCGGCGAGGGCTACCGCCCCGAGGGCGAGTTCCTCGACAGTGGCGACCAGGTGGGGCTGGCCGGCTACCCCGGCATGCGCCTCCTGCTCCGCGCCGGCTTGCTCGCCAACGACGCCCGCCTCGAGCACGTCGACGAAAACGGCGACGTCCATTGGCGCATCGCCGGCGACCCCACGGAGGGCGCGTTCGTCGTCGCCGCCGCCAAGGCGGGATATTGGAAAGACGAGCTGGGCAAAGAGTACCCGCGCCTTGAAGAGATCCCGTTCGACTCTGATCGAAAGCGCATGACTACCTTCCACCCCGATCCTCGCTACGGCGGCTACGTGGCCTACATGAAGGGCGCTCCCGACATCGTCCTCGACCTGTCGACCCACATCCTCGAAGACGGCACGATCCGCCCCTTGACCAACGAGCGGCGCAGCAACGTCCTCGAGGTGAACCAGGCGCTCGCCGGTAACGCGCTGCGCGTGCTCGGCGTCGCCTTTCGCCCACTCGACGTCGTGCCCGCGAATCCACAGCCCGACGCTTGGGAATGCGACATGGTCTTTATCGGCCTGCTGGGCATGATCGACCCGGCCCGGCCTGAAGTGGCGCCTGCCATCCGCACTGCTCGCCACGCCGGCATCGAGACCGTCATGATCACCGGCGACTATCCGAACACGGCCGTCGCCATCGCCAAAGAGATCGGCCTTCTCCAGGAGGGGGACGTCGCGCTCACCGGTGCCGAGCTGGAGCGGATCGACGACGACGCCTTTCTCGACGTCGTCGAGAACGTCGCCGTCTATGCCCGCGTCTCGCCCCAGCACAAAGTCCGCATCGTCGACGCCCTCAAATCCCGCGGCCACATCGTCGCCATGACCGGCGACGGCGTCAACGACGCCCCCGCCCTCAAGCGTTCCAACATCGGCGTCGCCATGGGCATCACCGGCACCGACGTGTCGAAAGAGACGGCCGACATGGTCCTCACCGACGACAACTATGCCAGCATCGTCTCGGCCATCGAGCAAGGGCGGATCATCTACTCCAACATCCGCAAGTTCGTCTACTACCTCCTGTCGTGCAACATGGCCGAGATCACCATCCTCTTCCTCTCCATGCTCGCCGGCTGGCCGCTGCCGCTGATCCCGATCCAGCTTCTCGTCCTCAACCTGATCACCGACGGCGCACCCGCGCTCGCCCTCGGTGTCGAAAAGGGCGATCCCGACATCATGGACGTCAAGCCGCGGCCCGTCGCCGAGCCGATCATCAACCGCGAGATGGTCATCGGCATTGTCGTGCAGACCATCGCCATCACGGCCGCCGTCCTCGTCGCCTTCCGCATCGGCCTCGCCAACGGCGAGGACCACGGTCGCACGATGGCCTTCGCCACCCTCTCCATCTCCGAGCTGCTCCGTGCCTACACGTCGCGCTCCGAGCGCTACTCCATTTTTGCCATCGGAGTGTTCAGCAACAAGTGGATGCAGTGGGCGGTGCTCGCCTCCTTGATCGTGCTTATGGCCATCATCTACGTGCCCTTCCTCGACCCGGTTTTCGGCACCACCTTCCTCACCCTCGAGGACTGGGCGATCATGCTTCCACTCATCCTGCTGCCATCCGTCGCCGCCGAAATCAACAAGTGGGTCCTCCGCCGGCTCGCCGCCCAGGAGCGCGCCACCCGCCTCGGCACCTGACCACACCACGGCTGAAGCCGTTACGACAAACGGGGAACCTCTATGTTTGTAGTAACGGCTTCAGCCGTGTTCTTTGGCAAAAGCCGTGGCTACGAGCGTCTGGATTGTTGGGACTGGCTCTGCTGATAGAGCGCCAGCAGCTCGTCAAGGTGCTGCTCCATCCCCATCGCCGGCGGCACATTCTCCCTCAGCCGCGCCAGCAATCCAGGGTCGTCGATCAGCCGGCGCAGCGTGCGCCGCAGGTCTGCCGCGTCGCCGGGAGTGAACAGCAGCCCGTCCACGCCGTCGCGCACCTTTTCCACCAGCGCG
>DATHUZ010000108.1:0-1834 GCA_035461725.1 Anaerolineae bacterium | reverse complement strand
AGTACGAATGCTCGTCGAACGAACCGATCTGCGTAATATTGCCATCATCGCCCACGTCGATCATGGCAAAACGACGCTGGTAGATAGTCTGCTCAAACAGGCACATGTTTTCCGCAGCAACCAACAGGTGGCCGAGCGCGTGCTCGATTCGAATGACCTGGAGCGTGAGCGCGGCATCACGATCCTGGCCAAAAACACGGCGATCAGCATCTACGACCCGGCGATCGACGGGCAGGTCAAGATCAATATCGTCGACACGCCGGGCCACGCCGACTTTGGCGGCGAGGTGGAGCGCGTGCTCAACATGGTCGACGGCGTGCTGCTGCTGGTCGACGCGGCCGAGGGGCCAATGCCGCAGACGCGCTTTGTGCTCTGGAAGGCGCTGGCGATGGGCCATCGCGTGGTGGTGGTGATCAACAAGCTCGACCGGCAAAACGTCGAGCTGGACCGCGTGCTCAACGACACGTTCGATCTATTTCTCGAGCTCGGCGCCACCGACGAGCAGGCCGACTTTCCCGTGGTGTATGCGGTGGCGACGACGGGCCAGGCCGGGCTGACGCCCGAGCTGGGGCCTGACCTGAAGCCGCTGTTCGACACCATCCTGCGCGAGATTCCCTGCCCACGAGTCGACCTCGACGCGCCGCTGCAGATGCTGGTCACCACTTTGGATTATGACAACTATCGTGGACTGACGGCGGTCGGCAGAGTGTTCGCCGGGCGGATCAAGGCGGGCCAGTCGCTAGCGCGGCTGACGCGCGGCGGGGAGCAGCTCGTAGAGAGCGCCCCCTACCTCTATATGCACGAGGGACTGAGCCGGGTGGACGTGACGGGCGCCGAGGCGGGCGACATCGTGGCGATCGCCGGGCTGGAAGAGATCGCCATCGGCGAAACGCTGGCGGACCCCGACCGGCCGGTGGCGCTGCCGGTCATCGAGGTGGAAAAGCCGACGGTGCGCATGACCTTTGGCGTCAACACGTCGCCGCTGGCGGGCAGGGAAGGGCGCTGGAGTACATCGCGCAAGCTGCGCGAGCGGCTCTTTAACGAGCTGAGGCACAACGTGGCGCTCGAGGTACAAGAAACAGAGCAGCCCGATACCTTTGTGGTCTCGGGCCGCGGCGAGCTGCACCTGGCGATCTTGATCGAGACGATGCGCCGCGAGGGGTACGAGTTCCAGGTGTCACGACCGACGGTCATCCTGCAGGAGCAGGGCGGCGAGACGCTGGAACCATACGAAGAGGTGTATATCCAGACGCCGCCCGACACCCTGGGCACGGTGGTCGAGATGCTCGGTAAACGGCGCGGCGAGATGGTCAACATGTCCGATACGTCGAACGGCTCGGTGCAGATGATCTATCACGCACCGGTTCGCGGCCTGCTCGGCTTTCGGTACCAGTTCCTGACGGCCACGAGGGGTCTGGGCATCATGAGCTCTACCTTTTACAAGTACGGTCCCTACGCCGGGCCCATTCACTCGCGCTCGCGGGGCTCGTTGGTGGGGTGGGAGCCGGGAGTCACGACGACCTTTGGGCTCAGGAATGCCGAGGAGCGAGTCAGCCTGTTCATCGGCCCGGGCGTGGAGGTGTACGAGGGGATGGTGATCGGCGAGCACCAGCGGCCCGGCGACCTGGGCATCAACGTGTGCAAGGCCAAGCACCTGACCAACATGCGCAACTCGATCCGCGACATCGACGTCCGGCTCACGCCTCCCGAGGAGATGAGCCTCGACCGGTGCATCGAGTACCTGAACGACGACGAGCTGCTCGAAGTGACGCCGGCCAGCCTGCGCATCCGCAAGCGCGTGCTCGACCGGGACGAGCGTGGAGTGCAGGCCAAG
>DATHUZ010000107.1:0-1992 GCA_035461725.1 Anaerolineae bacterium | reverse complement strand
ACCAGGTGGTGAGGTAGTTAGTTAGTTAGTTAGTTGGTTAGTGGGTTGGTGGGTTGGTGTGTTGTTCCAACCAACCCACCCACCCACTAACCTACCAGTCGGTTGCTTTTCTTTCTGCAATTACCTCTCGGTAGACGTCTGCCGTCATTTGGGCGATGTGCTGCCAACTGTAGCGTTCTTTTACCATCTGGTAGGCGTTGCGGACGCGCGCGGCCGACCAGGTGGGGTGCTGGAGCGTGTGCAGGATGCCCCAGGCGAGTGAGTCGGGGTCGTTGGGGTGGACGACGATGCCGGTCTCGTTGTGCTCGACTACGTCCTGCAGGCCTCCGACACGGCTGACAACGACGGGGCAGCGCGCGGCCATGGCTTCGAGGGCGACGATGCCAAAGGGCTCGTAGAGGCTGGGAAAGACGGCGCAGTTGGCGGTGACAAAGAGCCGGTCGCGCGCCTCGTCGGGGATAAAGCCGGTGATCAGCACTTTTTCGCCGATGCCGAACTGCCACGACAGGGAGCGGAGCGCTTCGAGCTCGGGCCCCCGGCCGGCGATGACGAGCTTGGCGGATGGATGCCGGGCGAGCACCTGGGGCATGGCCTGGATCAGGACGTGCATCCCCTTTTCGTAGACGATGCGCCCGACCGAAAAGAGAATCTCTTCGTACGGCAGCCCGTACATGTTGCGAAAGTGGCTCAGATCCTGGCCGATCAGGCGGTCGAAGCGCTCGGTCTCGACCCCGTTGGGGACGACACAGATCTTGTCGGGCGGCGTGGCGAAATATTCCACAATCTCATGCACCATATAGTCGCTGCAGGCGATGACACGCCACGACTCGAAGGTGAGCCACCACTCGACGTGGTGGATCGAGCGCGCCTGGTCGCTCGACAGGGCGCCGCGACCGCGCCCGCGCTCTGTGGCGTGGATGGTGCTGACAAGGGGCACACGGTAGTGGTGCTTGAAGGCGGCGCCGACAAAGGCAACCAGCCAGTCGTGGACGTGCACCAGGTCAAAAGGGCCGTGCGACTCCCACAGGGTGTGGGCGTATTCTTCGAGGACGCGGTTGGTCTGCCACGCGCTGGTGTAAAAATCACCCTCGATGATGGGCGGGTCGATGCGGTGGACGGTGGCGGCGCCGACCTTTTCGCAGAGCTCCCCCCCGGACCAACGGGGGGTGACGAGGTGCAGGTCGATGCCGGGCAGGTTGCCCAACGGCGGCAGGAGCTCGGCCGTGTGCTTGCCAAGGCCGCCGACGACGTGGGGCGGATATTCCCATGAGAACATCAGGATGCGCATCTTTTTCTCTCCTCCTCGGTTGGGATTGGTAGATTGGTAGATTGGTAGATTGGTAGATTGGTAGATTGGTGGCTACCGATCTACCAATCTACCAGTGACTCTCCTTGAGCAGCGACAGGATGTCGTCGCGGGCGGGCAGGCGGGTGACGGCGGCGGCATCGAAGGCATCGAGGGCACGGTTGGCCTCGGCATAGGCCCAGACGGCGATGGGGCCGGGTGGCACGCCGCCGGAGAGGGCGCGGTAGGCTTGCACAAATGCGCTCTCGTCGCCCGGCACGGCGGTGGGTGCCGGGGGCGGGTAGCCAGCGCCGCTCCAACTGGTGGGGGGCGCGACGAAGAGGAGGCCGAGGCGCTGGTACTCGGGGGCGGCGGCCGTGGCGGTGGCGGGCGACCAGCCGCCGAGCACGGCGAGCACGTCGGGATCGGCGGCCATTTTACGAGCCTGTACGAGTGCCTGGTCAGGCTCGTCGAAATCGTTGAGCGCTACCAGCTCGACGGGGTAGCGGCCGCCGGCGCCGCCGGCCTCGTTCCTCTCGCGCACGGCGAGGCGGACGGCGTAGAGCGCCTCATAGCCGAGGTCGCGGTGGCGGCCCTCGAACGGGGCGGAGAGGCCGAGCTTGACGGGGCGGCTGATGCCGCAGGCGGCGAGCAGGAGGCAGCAGGCAGCAAGGAAGAAGGCACGCGCGAGGCGTGACGGGGAGATT
>DATHUZ010000106.1:0-7009 GCA_035461725.1 Anaerolineae bacterium | reverse complement strand
CGAATCCGATCCACGCCGCCACGCCAACCGGCAGCCCCAGGCCCCACAGCGCCAACTGCCACGCCTGGTAGAGGTAGGGCACCGTGCCCGCGTACTGCTGCGTGTACGGCACGTCGAGCCGGCCCGACGCGATCTGCGCTTCGCGCAGCGTATCCGAAACGAATGTGCGCCAGTCGAGAAGGGCGTAGGGCTGGACGATGACAAAGGTCGAGGCTGCCAGGAGGAAGGTGAGAGCGATGGGGCGCAAGAGGTGGTGGCCTGGCATATTGGCAAATTGGCGATCAGAGGATGTGGTGCCTCGCCGGCGGATCAGATAAGCGGCGACGGCGAGAAGGAGCACCGGGGCGGCACTCACCTTGGTGGCGAGGGTCAGGCCCGTGGCGATGCCGAGCATGACTTGCGCCGGCGTGCCCCCACCACCTGCCACGTCAAACGCCAGATTTAGCACCAACATCACAAAAAACGTGAGGATGATGTCCACGATGTAAAAGTGCGCCGACTGCACGTGTACCACCGCCACCGCCACCAACCCCGCCCCCACCAACCCCACTCCCCAATTCCCCAATTTCCCAATTCCCCACTCCCTGCTCCCCAACCTGTACGTCAACACCACCGTCCCCAGGTCAAACGCCGCCGCCAGTGGCCGGCCGGCCAGGTGCAGGTGATCGGGATCGCGCAGCACGGGCCACACCAGGGCCAGCAGCTCGGCCACCCCGCGGAGCAGGCAGATCGGCAGGGAGCCATAGGCGAAAAAGCCGGGGTTCAGAGGGCTGGCGGGCCGCACTGCTTCTGCCAGGCTCGACGGCCAGCCCAGATCGAGGGCCAGGAAATAGATCTGCCGCTCGTCAGGGTGCAGCCACTGTCCGCCGTCCCAGCTCACTCCATAGAAACGCAGCGCGGCGCCAACGGCCAGGATGAGCCCGAACAGGAGCGGGGCTCGCCAGCGTGCCAGGCTCACCCCTGGCTCGCCTTCACGCCGACCACGGCACCCGTGACTTTCGTAACGTCGAATCGCCCGGCACGCGCGATCTCGGCCTCCGCCTCGGCACGAACAAATGCGAGCACCTGCTGCCACTCCTCTTCTGTGTGGCCCGGCGCCATCGTCATCGCCCTGGCGCTGGCGAAATAATCGACAAAGGGCTCCGCCGTGGGGAAGCGGAGCGTGCCGTTGAGCACGTGCGTCTCGACCTGCTCAAAATGCGCGGCCAGGTAGCCCGGCGCCGACTCGAGTGAGAAACGGGTGGTAACCATGCCGGGGGCGCTTACTCTGGGAAAACGCTCAGCAGCGTGCTGTCTTGTCGCCGCATACTCCTCCATCGTCCGCGCTCCGTTCGTCGTGACCAAGATCCGCCCTCCCGGCCTCAACAGGCGCGCTGCCTCCGCGAGCGCCCGGTCGATGTCGGGCACGTGGTAGAGCATGTGTCGTGCCATCACCACGTCGAACGAGGCATCGGGCAGCGGCACCGACTGCGCGTCGCCGACGAACAGGTGCACAGGCAGGTCGCCGCGCTGCGCGCGCGCCTGGGCGATCATGCCGGCCGAGAAGTCGAACCCGACGAGCGCACCCCAGCCCGTCCCCTCGCGTGCCATCGCGGCGAGCAGCTCGCCCGGCCCGCAGCCCGCGTCGAGCACGCGCTCGTCGCCGCGCCACGGGATACGCTCGAGCGTCCAGCGGCCGAAATCGACAGGGTCGACCGTGTACAGCTCGTGCGTGCGGCGCCGGACGTCGAGATGCCTTCCATCTGCATACTCCTGCCCGCGCAAAATGGCCGGGTCCTGACCTTGCTGCCCCATCTCCTCCCTCCACGTGTGCCTCCCCGCGGCACGCCGGTTTCGCCTGTATGCGCTTAGCATATGCGCGCCGCGAGTATTTGTCAAGCAAACGTGCCCGGCAGGCGCATTTTACCCTTGACAACGGGCCGCCTTTGTGATATCCTGAACGACAGTCAACTAGCTTGGAGACGCCATGCACCGGGAACGAGTCACCGAAGATGTTTACGTTTTCACCAGCGGCCTTTATGCCGAGGTCGCCGCTACGGTCATCATCACACCTCGAGGGGCAATCGTCGTCGACACCTTGCCTTTTCCGCAAGAGACCGTCCGCGTCCGCGACTTTGCACTGAGCCAGGCAAAACGAGTGCGCTACGTCGTACTCACCCATCACCACGCCGATCACATTTACGGCAGTTACCTCTTTCCGGGTGCCGAGCTCGTCTCTCACCGCCGCACGCGCGAGATCCTCCTCGCGATCGGTGCGCAGAGTCTGGCCCAGGCCCGCGCCCAGACGCCGGCCCTGGCCGACGTCCAACTGCGCATTCCACAGCTCGTGTTCGACACCGATCTCTTGTTGCGCCTCGGCGACAAGACGATCGAGTTGATGTACGCGCCAGGCCACGCCGAGGACGGCATCATGGTCCACCTGGTGGAGGACAAGGTCCTGATCGCCGGCGACGTGGTGACGCCGGTGCCCCTGCTCGTGCGCGGCGATCGTGAGGCGCTGGTCAGGTCCCTGAAAAAGATCAAGAGTCTGAACCTGGAGAACGTCGTGCAGGGGCATGGCGGGGTCCTGCTGCGCGGCGAGATAGATGACACCGTCGACAGCAGCGTGAACTATATCCGCTGCGTCGAGAGAAGGGTGCGTGCCGCCATCGAGAAGGGCTTGCCACGCTCCTCCCTGCGCGAGATCGATATCGAAGTGTGTGGCAAGTCGCGCATTCCCCTCGGCGGCCTCGTGCAGAGGCTGCACGTCGCCAACCTCGAGTACGTCTACGACGAGATGATTGCCGGCAACGGGGACAGTGCCTAAGAGCTGCCTGTGAGCGACGAGGTACAGCGCATCGCCGGTGCCATCGCCCGCCTGAGCCCTGAAGAGAAGGAGCACCTGTTCGACCTTCTCGCCGCGCGCGGCGAGCTTGTGCGTCCCCCCGACAGGCGGCGCCCCCCTGCGGCCCAGGTCGAGCCGCCCCGCGCCGAGCGCCCACCTGCCGCTCTCCCCGACTATGTGATCACCTTCGACGGTGGCAGCAAGGGTAACCCTGGATGGGGATATGGCAGTTACAACATCCACCGTGTCGCCGACGGGGCCGAGCGGCTGGAGCGAGTCGAGTTTGGGGATGGCTACACCAATAACGAGGCCGAGTACGACAGCCTGATCGCGGCACTCGAGGACCTGATCGGCCGTATCGAAGAGGCAGGGCGGCGTCCTGGAGAGTTCCGTCTCGAGGTACGCGGCGACAGCGCCCTCGTCATCCACCAGATCCAGGGCCGGTGGCAGGCGCGCGACGCGCGCATGGCGGCCCGCCGCGACACCGCTCGCGCCCTGCTCGATCGCTTTGCCGGCGCCGAGCTAAAGGCGCATCCACGCGCCGAAAGTGTGCGCGTCCTGGGCCATTGAGTCTCGATCTCTGACCTGCGCCGCCATCGAGCGGCGCACCTGGCGTTATCCGTGCGTGAACGGGCTCTTCATGCCGAGCCCGGTCTCCATCTCGGCACGCGGTTTCCCCGGTGGCGGGAACCCGAAATGCCGTTCGTAAAAGTGCCCCCGCTCCCCGCGCGTCTGCTCGGAAAGCTGGTCGTGGATTCGCAGCGTGCAGGTGTGACATACCACGAACGGATGCATATAGTACACGATCTCGTTCGACTCGCACCGGGCGTGCTCTATGTACCAGTCGGCTCCGGCTTTGGGAAGCCCGCACAAGACACAACGCTCCGTCATCCGTTCCGCCCGGTCTGTTCCGCGGAGCGCCGCCATTGCCAGGCGCTCGGAGCGCCGCACCGTCTCGAAAATTCGTTCCATGGTCTGGCGCGACTCGTCCGAATCGTGGGCGGTCAGCTCTGCCCGACAGCCATCACACATCACCGTTTCTTGCTGCAGCTCACCCAACGTATACACCTTGCTGACGACGTACTGCGTGCCCGGGACGAGGAGCGGTCTCTGGCAAAAGTCACACATGTCGAATGGCCTGTCTTCGAACGCTCGATGGTAGCGCTCCGGAATCGGCTCTCGCCAGCCGCCGAGAGCCCCCTCCAGCGCCCTGGCCATTTTGGATCCTGGCGTGCCGCTCACCTGCCCTCGCATCCAGTACACAGGCCGCTCGGCCTCTTGAATCTCGATCGTGAGCAGGTCTGACGTCCACCGATCGACATCGAAACAGTGTCGTGTGTCATAATAGGCGAGGGCGTTGGGCGCCACGACATAGCGGTGCAGGTCGGGCAGCAGGTAAACCTCGTCCTCACCTATGTCGAGCAGGCCTATCACGCCTTGATGCCGCTCGAGCAGGCCTGTCAGGGCAGCGTGGATCGACGGTGAGGTGAGAAAACGCCCCACCATGTCCGGATTGCCGGCAAACAGGCTGATCTGAGCGTAACGCTTGCCCATGAACACCCACAGCCGGAGATAGGAGGGCACAGATCGCACTTGCCCGGGGTCCGCATGCTCGTCGTTCGGAAAGTGGAGAAAGGCATCCAGCCGCACCTTGGTGCCGGCGGCAAGCGAGACCGAGCCGTCATTTCCGGCCCAAGAGGCAAAGGGCATCAACACGGCTCGCCCGCCGGGCAGTGTCACCAGTGTGCGCGATGTCGACTCGCCGGTGCCCATCTGGCCGACTGCGAGCAGCACACCGGCCACCCTCTCCGCCGGGAATATCAGGCTAAAGTGGTAATCCATCACTCCGGGTCTCGATTGTTCTCCCACAGCCCATGCCAGTATACAGGATTCTTGTCCATCGTAACGGATAGGATACCATCTTTGGCCGCAAAATACAAATCGCCCCTTCCGCGGGCCGAGAGGTAGCTCCACAGCGAACCGTGGCCATGAGCACCACCGAGCGATCGAGGCTCTTGTCGCCCTGGAGCACGCGCCCCGCCGCTTGGGCGGGTACTGCCGCCGGACCTGCCGGCTCGGTTGAATGGCCCTCCGTATCACGGCAGAACCGGGTCAAAGTGCCGCGCCATCGCGACTCTCGCGGCCGCAACATCGCGCCGCTCGAGCTCGTCCATCACCGTCTCGTGCAGGCGCTGAATCTCTTCGATCGTCTGTCCGCTGCGCTCCGGCCGGTACGAGTCGACCATCGAAGCCTGCAGTGCCCCACCCACCGATTCCATCAGGTGGTACAGCATCCGGTTGCCGCTGGCCTGCGCCAGGCGCATGTGAAATTGCAGGTCGAGCCGCGCGTACGCCTCCCGATCGCCCATGCACGCACGCATCTCGGCCACAATATGTCGCAGATCGACCAGATCCTCGCCCGTGCACCGTTCGGCAACCACCTGGGCGCTGTACATCTCTAGCCCGGAGCGCACCTCGAGGAGCTGGGGCAGGGCGCTACCGTTGAGGCCGATGGCTCGCTCGAAGAAGGACTGCAGCACGCCACTGTCGATCGGGCGGATGACCGCTCCTTTGCCGGCGACCACATCCACAATGTCCTGTCCCGCCAGGACCTTGAGCGCCTCGCGCACTACAGGCCGGCTTACGCCAAACTCGGCTGCGAGCCTGTTCTCTGAGGGCAGCACGTCGCCAGGCCTGAGCCCGGCGGCTTCAATGTACTCCAACAGCGACTGGACGATCTGATCTGTCAGCGTGGCTCGCGACAGCTTGTGGAACATGGCCCCTCCCTGCGCCTCATCGCGCGAACATCTATCATACAACTTGACAAGCAGACGATATGATGGTAGTATAACACAAACCAGGAAAAACGCCAATCCCTCTTCCCTCCCGTCCACGACGACTGGCTCACCTTCCCGGGTCGATATCAGCGACGATGCATCGATGTCGCTACCAGGCTCTGCCTGCCCGGCAGAGACAGGCGCGTGCCGGTGGCGCGTCAGGAGGACAAAGAATGTCCAAACGCTTTGGATCTGGCGCAGTTTCCTGCCCTGAGCCGCACGCTGCAAATGCGGCGGGGCGGATTTTGGAAGCCGGTGGCAATGCAGTGGACGCTGCAGTCGCCGGCGCGTTTGCCCAGGGCGTCGTCAACCCCGCATTGTGCGGTATCGGTGGCACCGGCTATATGATGGTACACAACCCCGGTCTGCCTGCGCCGGTCAAGGTCTCGGCCCGTGGAGGTGCCGGCGCGCAAGCGCGGCCCGATGTGTACCGCACCTTGCGCCAGGGTGAGTGGGCGAACCGCTTCCTCGTCGAGGGCTACGAGAACTATATCGGCTACAAGTCGATCACCATCCCCACGATCGTCCGAGTTCTGGGTGAGTCGCACGCCCGGTATGGCCGGCTTCCCTGGCGAGACCTGCTCCGGCCGGCCATCGAGCTGGCCGCGGACGGTTTCGAGGTGTATCCCTTTCTCTTTCAGTTTTGGGACCCCGACGACAAGCTGCCGCCTGGGGCTGCGCAGCCGCCGCGCATGGTGCAGATGACCGCCACCGACGAGTGTGCGCGCATCTATACGACCGGCGGGCGCACCTACCGTGTCGGCGAAGTGCTGAAACAGGAGGACTATGCCCGGACGCTCGAGCGGCTCGCCGACAGGGGCGCCGACGAGTTTTACACGGGTGAGGTCGGGCGCCAGATCGCCGCCGATTTTGAGCGAAACGATGCGTTGGTTACGCGCGGCGACCTGGAGCGGTGCGTCGCCGAGTTTCCCCCCGTGGTGAGCGGCACGTTTCACGGTTATACCTTCTTCACCGACGGCCCGCCCGGCATGGGCCCGCTCGAGATCCAGGCGCTCCACATCCTCGATCAGATCGATCTCGACAGCCTGGAGCGCTATTCGGCGCGCTACTATAACGTCCTGGCCCGCGTGTTTCAGACGATCTATGCGCATCGCCAACGCTACAATGCCGACCCTGCATTTCACGACGTGCCCATGGACCTTTTTCTCTCCAGGGACAGGGCGCGCGACCTGGCGCGAGCGATCCTCGACGGCGCCGACATCCCTGTTGCCCGCGCCGGCGTTGCCCAGACCTACACGACGCACATCTCGGTCGTCGATTCGGAAGGCGGCGCCGCCGGGATGATGCACTCCAACGGCAGCTCTGCCGGCGTGGTCACCCCCGGCCT
>DATHUZ010000105.1:0-1646 GCA_035461725.1 Anaerolineae bacterium | reverse complement strand
AATGCGCCCCACCAGTCCACGATCTGTGGTCACCGGCATATTGCGCTCGATCCCGCTTTCGCGGCCGACGTCGAGGGTGATGTAACGTTGAACGTTGGTCGGCTCGCGACTGATGACGCGCCCGAGGACATGGGCGCCCTGGTAGCTAAACGCGGGATTGTCCTGCGCAAAGTTGAGGAGATCGCGGAGCATACCCGCCTCAACCATGATCTCTCGCAGCCGCACATTCTCCAGGACGAGTCGGGCATTCTCTTTCGCCAACTCTTCATTCCGCCGCCGCAGGTCTCTCAGATCTCGCGCCGTCTGGGCCACCTCTCCAAACTGCTCGGCCACGCCGCTCGCCGCCTGCTGGATGGGCGTCGTGATCGATACCACGAACCCCTCGATCGGCTGCAGCAGGCCACTGCTGTGGAGGATGATGCCGAGCAGCGTCACCGCGATCAGCAAGACCGGCAGCAGGTTGTAAAGGCGCTCACGAGTCATCGCGGGATCCTATCCAAACGCCACGCTGTTGGCCTCGCGGTTCTCCTCCTCCCACGTCGGCCGGCACGCAGGCATTCCAGGCGCGTAAGAGGCGCCGTGGGGTAGCGAACCGCGCCAACATGCACTAGTGCACCGTGCTGCCTCGCTGCAAGCTGGCCAACACTTTGTGCAGCCGGTCCAGGTCTTCAAGAACCTTGCCGGCGCCACGCGCTACGCAGGTCAGCGCGTCGTCGGCCACGTAGACGCGCATCTTGGTCTCTTCCGACAGTCGCTCGTCCAGCCCCTGCAGCAGCGCCCCGCCTCCGGCCAGCACGACACCCTGCTCCATCAGGTCGGCCACGAGCTCGGGCGGCGTGTCGTCCAGCGACTCGCGCACCGTCTCGACGATAATGTTCACCGAGTTGGCCAGTGCCTCGCGGATCTCGACACTGCTGACCTCAACCGATTCCGGCAGGCCGGTGATCAGGTTCCTGCCCTTGAGGGTCATCGTTTTTTCTTGCGGCAGCGGATACGCCGAACCGATGGTGATCTTGACCCGCTCGGCCATCCGCTCGCCGATGAGCAAGTTATACTTCTGGCGCGCGTACTGGATAATGTCCTCGTCCATCTCGTCGCCCGCCACGCGCAAGCTGCGGCTGACGACAATCCCGCCCAGCGCGATCACGGCCACCTCTGTCGTGCCACCGCCGATATCGACGACCATGCTGCCGATCGAGTCGGTGATGGGCAGCCCGGCACCAATCGCCGCGGCCATCGGCTCTTCGATCAGGTACGCCTCACGCGCACCCGCCGAGAGCGTTGCGTCATGCACCGCTCGCTTTTCCACCTCGGTCACGCCCGACGGGATGCCGACCACCACGCGCGGGCGCGGCACAGGCAGCAGCGCCTGGTCGTGGACCTTTTTGATAAAGTAGTGGAGCATGCGCTCGGTGACGTCGAAATCACTGATGACCCCATCCCTCAGAGGGCGGATGGCGACAATGTCTGCCGGCGTGCGGCCGACCATCTCTTTGGCATCGACCCCAATCGCCAGCGGTTTTTTAGTTCTTTTATCTATTGCAACGACCGACGGCTCATTGATAACAATTCCCTTGCCTCTTACGTAGACCAGGGTGTTGGCTGTTCCCAAGTCGATGCCAACGTCAAGCGAAAAGAGCCCAAGC
>DATHUZ010000104.1:0-3069 GCA_035461725.1 Anaerolineae bacterium | reverse complement strand
GCTGGCGCTCCTCGCAATGACAAGGAGGGGGGAGATTGCTTTGTCGCTGGCGCTCCTCGCAATGACAGGCGGCGTTAGGGGGCATATTGGGCCTGGTTTTGAAGGTGCTCTTCGAGGGTGGAGGCAAAGACGTGTGAGCCGTCGCCGATGGCGTGGAAGTAGAGATAGTCGGTCTGCGCGGGGTTGAGGACGGCCAGGATGGAGGCCAGGCCGGGGTTGCAGATCGGCCCGGGCGGCAGGCCCTGTACCTGGAAGGTGTTGTAGGGCGAGATGATGGTCTGCCCCTCGCCGGGGAGCATGGGACTCCACCAGTTGCCGGTCTCGGGGTCGAGGCCTTTGGCGTACTGGACGGTGGGGTCGGCGCTCAGGCGGAGGGCGGTCTCTTCTACGTGGGCCGGATCGAGGCGGTTGAGATAGACGCTGGCAATGATCGGCCGCTCGTCGGCAACCACGGCTTCGCGCTCGACGATCGAGGCGAGGGTGACGACGTCGTACACGGTCAGTGGGCGATAGTCGGCAAGGGCGATGTCAAAGAGGGTCCTGCCCGCCAGCCGGCCCTCGATCTGGGGGGCGACGCGCGCGTCAAAGGTGGCGAGCATGAGCTCGACGACAGAGGCCGGCGTGCTATCGGACGGCAGCTCGTAGGTGTCGGGGAACAAGAAGCCCTCGAGCGAAGCGCCCTGCGGACGCGAGGCGAGCCACGGGTAGGCATAGGTGGCCGTGCGGGCGTGGGCGAGAAAATCATCGCTGCGCATCAGGTTCTGCTGCTCGAGGATCCAGGCGATCTGCTCCATGCGCCACCCCTCAGGGATGGTGAGAAGGACCGCGTCGGTGCTGCCATGCTGCAGTGCCTCGGCCAGCTCGTGCATGGTCATGGTGGATCGCAGGCTGTAGGTGCCTGCTTCCAGGCTGGTGTCGAGGCCGTGGTAGGTCATGAAGCGGCGAAAGACGCTGGCGTCGACGACGAGACCTTCTTCCTGCAGGCGGGTGGCGACGCTGCCTGCGGTCTCGCCCGAGTCGACGACAAAGGTGACCGGGGTGGGGTCACCGCCTGCCGCCTGGTTCAGCTCAGCCTGGTGCATACTGAGGTAGAAGCTGAGCAAAAAGGCGTCGACCGATTCGAAAGAGATGTCGAACCGGGGTGCCTCACTGCTGCTGCTGCCCGCTTCGGCACGGGCCTGCATGGAGCTGAGCATGACACGGGCGCCGAACAGGATCGCCATGGTCAGGGTGCCGACGGCGCCGGCGAGGAGCACGAGGCGCGACGCCGCACGGAGCCAGTCGGGCACGAGGCGCTGGAGCAGGCGTACTTCGGAAATGAGGACAATGCCCAGGGCGAGGACCCAGGCGATGGCCGCGATCCGGAGCCCGGACAGGAGTGTCTCCAAGGTCAGATCTATCTCTGGCACGATTCTTTCACCATTCGTCGGGCTTGCCCGAGTGTTCCTCGGGCGGACCCGAGTACGCTCCAGGTGGCAGCGGCGCCGGTGGGCGATGGGCATCCAGATAGTCCTGAAGGATGGCCGCCGCTGCCGCCGCGTCGAGCCGCTCTCGCCGCTCGCGGGCGCCGCGCCCGGATGTGATCATTGCTTGCTGCGCGCGCCGCGTGGAGCCATACTCGTCCCAGAGGAGGACGGGAAGCTCGAGCCCGGCCTCGCGCAGTGAGGCGATGAGCTCTTGCACATAGCGCTCGACATAACGAGCCTGGGCGCCGGCGCTGCCATCGTCGTTGAGCGGATGGCCGACGACGATGCCCACGACCTGCTCTCGCCGCACGTGGGCGGCGATGCGCGCCAGGTCCTTTTCTTTAGACGTGTGGTGGATGACCTCAAGCGGGGTGGCGATGAGCCCCAGCTCGTCGCACACCGCGACGCCGATCCGTTTCGATCCGAGGTCGAGGGCCGGCTGCTGGCCCGGTGGGATGGGGCTGTGGTTCACTCGAGCACCACCACCTGGATACGGAAGGGCAGGTAGGGCACGCGGTCGAGCCACTCCCAGCGCTTGATCCAGTCGGGCATGACCTGGACGATGGGCGGCGCGTCGAGCGACAAGGAGTCGGCCAGGACGGTGGTCGCCTCTTGGACGCCCAGCCCGGCGACGGCGGATCTGACCTGACCCCGGTCCACTTCGACGATGAGCGGCACAGAGGCGGTCACGTCGAGCAGGACGCTGCGGCCGTCCATGACGACCGCCTCCTGGTCCAGCGCAAACTTGATCTCTTGCGACTGGATCTCGTAGGTCACCGGGACGCGCTGCTTGAGCGCTTCGTAGGCGAGCAAGTTGGCATCGGCGCGATTGACCGCGGTGCCGCTGGCGACGACGCGCATCTGGAGGCCGAGGGTATCGGCCTCGGCGTCGAGGAACTGGTCGTAATCCTCGGCCAGGATCTCGACGATCATTGACTCGGCGGGCAGGAACTCTTGCTCGCCGAGCTGCGCCTGAAGCTCGGCAAAGGCGCGCTGCTGAACCTGCTGGAGCACCTGGGCTTTGAGGCGGTCCATGTCGGCGCGTGTGACATAACCAACCTGGCGCACGCCGCCGCCCGAGGTGGCGCGCTCGTTGGTGACGCGCACTTTGCCGCGCAGGGTGGCTGTTTCGACCTCGGTGATGGTGGCGGCGGCCGCGTTGCCCGAGGGGCCAGGAGCGAGGGCCTCGATCTCGGCGGTGGCGGTGGCGCCGGCGCCGCCGGGCAGCGACGCGGGCGTGGTGGTTTTAAAGCGGACGGTGGTGCCGGTGGCCGTGCGCAGGATCACGCCGGCCTCGATCTCGATCGGCGCTCCACCCTGGTTGACAAAGGTGATGGTGCCGGTGGCGAGGGCGTCGGGTGCGTCGCGGGTGCTGGCAGTGGGCACGGTGCCGCCGGCGTCGATCTCGGCCTGTACCAGGCGCGCGGGCACGATCCGATCGGCCAGGCTGGCTTTTTCGGCCTCGAGATCGGCGCGCAGCGCCAGGCTGACCTGCACCACTTCGCGGTAGGGCACCAGGGTGACCTGGGCCTCAGGGATGAGAAAGGCGGCCATGGCGAGGACGAGGAGGAGGAGGCCGGCGAAGAGGAGCAGGCCAAACGCG
>DATHUZ010000103.1:0-2528 GCA_035461725.1 Anaerolineae bacterium | reverse complement strand
GACGGATACGTCAGAGGATACGGCCCCAGCCCGCCACCCACCGGGTCGCCCGCCACCCCATACTTGGTCGTGGCATTGCCATCGTCGCTCGTGTACGAGCCGATGCCCAGGTAGCTCTGCCCAAAGCTCGTCAGCCCCATGTCGTACAGGTAATCCTGGCTCGACAGAAACAACGAGCCACCCCCGTCCAGATACGCGGCCAACGCCACCTCGTCCTCCGCGTTCGGACCCGCCGCCGGATCCCCCGAGCTGAAGGCGTCGCCGCTGAACCAGATCACCACGTCGTACCCTTCCATCTCGCCCGCGCTCGGCCCCGACCCGCCGCTCGCCACGAACACGTCGTACTCGTAATCCAGCGCGTCCAGCGCCGCCTGATAGTAGGGACGCACGTCTGGCAAGTTGTTGTCGTCGTCCACCAGCAGGATGCAGGGCAGTGGCTCCAGCTCGAACGACTGCGTTTGGTCTCCCGCCACCACGATCGGCCGCGCCTGCGACCGGTGCCCCTCCGCCCGCACGTGCATCGTGTACGCCCCCGCCGGCAGCGACACCTCGTAATAGCCCGTCGCCGGGTCCGTCGTCGCCGTCACCGGCGAGCCCTCGATCGTGATCTCGGCCGCCAGCGGCGCGCCGCTGCCCGCCTCGGTCACCGTGCCCGACACCACGTACGCGGGCGCCGGCTGCAGCACCACGTCCACCGTCGTCACGCTGTCGGTCACCACCACCACGCCCGTGATCACCGCCGGCAGGTAGGCGTACGCTTCCGCCGTCACCGTGTAGGTGTCGGCCAGCAGCGTCTGGGTGTAGTAGCCGCTGGGGTCGGTGGTGGTGTGGATACTCGCGCCGCCCTCTCCCAGCATCGTGATCGTCACGCCGGGGATCGGTGCACCGCTGCCCACCGCCGTCACGTGCCCGTCCAGGGTGCCGGTGCCCTCGGAGATCAGGCAGCCCGTCATGTGCGCAAAGGTGCCCAGCGACGCCTTGACATACTCGGTAAAGTAGGGCAGATCGTTGTGGGCCGGCGTGTCACCTGGCAGGTGATACTGCGGGTTAAAGTCGCTCTCGTCCTCGATGGCCAGGATGGCGGTGTAACCGTAGTCCCAGAAGGGCTCCTGATCGCTGCCGCCGCCTGTGTCGATACGCAGATCGGGGATCAGGTTCAGGTTGTAAGCGTCGACGACGTCAGCGAAAAGCTGCGCGAGCTGCAGTGTCGGCGGCATGTCGGGGCGGTAGATCAGGTCGATGCCGGGAGGGGTGCCGACGGTATTGTAGGCGATCATGTCGAGGTTCAAGTAGCCGACGATGTTCTCGCCGGCGTTGTAGGCCCGCTGGGCATACGCCTCGCTGCCGAGCATCCACTGCTCCTCGCCGGTCCAGAAGGCGAATCGGAGCGTGCAACCCCATTGGTACTGGCTCAGGATCTCGGCCGCAAGCAGCGTGGCCACCGAGCCGCTGGCATTGTCGTCGGCCCCCGGCGTGTTCTGCACGTCGTCCAGGTGCCCCCCGATGATATAGATGTCGTCCGGGTTGATAAGCCCCTCGATCTCGCCGATGACGTTTGGGTTCGTGGCCACATTCCACACGTGGTACTCTACGTCCATGCCCAGGTCGGCCATGCGCTGGCCCACGTAGCGCCCCGCTTTCCGGATCGGCGTGCCGCTGTAGGTGTAGCGCGTGGGGATCGTGTACCACTCGCCATCCACCCACACCGGCACCTCGCCCGCCAGCTCACGGTTATAGTAGAGGACGTCGGCGGCGGCGACCTGCGCCATGATCGACTCGACCATAGGGTCGGGCACGACGGCGCGGGGAAATGCCTGCGTGGACCCGCGAGGATGGAGCGGCCCGGGATCGGGCGCCGCCGCCTCTGCCCTTGCAGGACGCTCCTGGCCTGGCGGGACAGGGATGCCCACCGACCTGGCGGCGGCCGCCGGCACCAGCCCGACCACCAACAGCAGGATCACGATCGTCGCACTCACGATCTGCAGCTTGCGGTTCATCGTCGACTCCTATTCCCCTCGACAGTGGCGAGGACCAGGCAGCAGGGCCCGGTCGCAGCCGGCGGCCTGCCGCTCACTGCTTTCGGCGCCCAAACGACGGCAGGTACTCCTCGTACTCCTGAAGATAGGCATCCAGAATGGCGTGTGCGGTATCGATGTCGTTGATGGTCGGGTCGAGCAGCAGCGCCTGCAGCGCCATCCGCCTGTCGCCCGTCGCCGAGGCGTCGACGGCCAGGCTGGCGACCGTGATCTCGCGCCGGCACAGCTCGGCCACGGCTTCCGGCAGGCGGCCGACGTGCAGGCCGCGGATGCCCCAGCCGCCGACCCAGGCCGGGATCTCGACAATCGCGCCGTTGGGCAGATTCGAGATATGCCCGTCGTTCGGCACGTTCACGGCGATCTCGTAGTGCTCGTCGCCCAGCAGCCCCGCCACGATCTCGGCGGCGCCCTCGCCGCGCGCCTGGCGCAGCTCGTCGACGGGTGCGTCGCCGCGCGCCATCGCCTCGATCGCCAGCCACCCGTCGTCGCGGC
>DATHUZ010000102.1:0-10072 GCA_035461725.1 Anaerolineae bacterium | reverse complement strand
CATGATCCGCCAGGGTAGCGGCGTGATCCTGAACGCGACGTCGGTGGTGGGGCTCGATGGCAACTTTGGACAGACGAATTACGTCGCCACCAAGGCGGGCGTGGTGGGCATGACGAAGGTATGGGCGCGCGAGCTGGGGCGAAGCGGGATACGGGTGAACGCGGTAGCGCCCGGGTTTACCGCGACAGAGATGGTGATGCAGATGCCCGAGAAGGTGCTGGAAGGGATGCGCGCGCGCACGCCCCTGGGGCGGATGGGAACGCCGCGCGACATTGCCAACGCCTACCTCTTTTTGGCGTCTGACGAGGCGAGCTTTATCACCGGTGACGTGCTGCGCGTCGATGGCGGGATCGTCGTCGGCACGTAAGGAGAATGAGTATGGACGCTGCGGACCTGCTCACGAACCGGGCGCGGCTCACGCCCGACAGGGAAGCGCTGCTGGTGCTGCCGGCAGGCGACCGCTACACGTACGGCGAGCTGAACGACAGGGCGGCGCGGCTGGGCAACTGGATGCGGTCGCTGGGCGTGGCGAAAGGGGATCGGGTATCGATCCTGGCCCACAACGGCATCGCCTACCTCGACCTGTTGTACGGCCTGCCCAAGATCGGGGCGGTGTTCGCGCCGCTCAACTGGCGCCTCGTCGCCCGCGAGCTGGCCTACATCGTGCGCGACTGCGGGCCGATGGCCCTGATCGTTGGCCCCGAATTCGTCGACGTGCTCAACGAGATGCGCGGCGCGATCGACGTGCCGCACATCATCACGCTCGATGGGGCCGAGGTGCCGGGGGCGCTGGATTACGAGGCGGGCCTGGCGGCCGCCTCGGACGCCGAGCCGGAGCGCCCACCCCTCGACGGCGACGATACGCTGGCCATCCTCTACACGTCGGGCACCATGGGCCATCCGAAAGGGGCAATGATCCCGCACCGGCAGGTGTTGTGGAACGCGATCAATACGGTGGTGAGCTGGGGCCTGACGGAACAGGACGTGTCACCCGTGTTCACGCCCCTCTTTCACGGCGGCGGGCTGTTCGCCTTTCTGACGCCCCTCTTTTACGCCGGCGGGCGCGTCCTCCTCTTTCGCTCGTTCGACCTCGACGCGATTTTCGATACGATCCCGGGCGAAGGGTGCACGGTGCTGCTCGGCGTGCCGACGATCTACCGGATGATGATGGACTCGCCCCGCTTCCTCGACGCCGATTTCGGCACGGTGCGCTTTTTCATCAACGGCGGCGCTGCGCTGCCACCGGAGCTGTGGCGCGAGTGGATCGAGGCCAAGGGGGGCGTGCTGCGGCGGGGCTATGGGTTGACCGAGGTGGGGGTCAACTGCTTTAGCATGACCGATGCCGAGTCGACGAGCCGGCTCGGCTCGGTGGGCAAGCCGATCTTTCACAGCGAGATGCGCCTGATCGACCCCGAGACGGAGCGGGACGTGCCGGCGGGCCAGGAAGGGGAGCTGCTCATCCGGGGGCCGCACGTGAGCACCGGCTACTGGCGCAACCCGGAGGCGACGGCCGAGGTGCTGTGGCACGATCCCGCCCGAGAGGTACTCGGGGCCGCCCGAGGGGTACTCGGGGCCGGCCCCTGGTTCCGCACGGGCGACATGGCGCGCCGGGACGAGGATGGCTACTATTATATCATCGGGCGCTACAAGGACATGATCAAGAGCGGCGGTGAGAATATCTATGCCGCCGAAGTCGAGAACGTGTTCCGCGACCACCCCGCCGTCAAGGACGCGGCGCTGATCGGCATGCCGCACGACACGTGGGGCGAGGTGGGGCTGATGGTGGTGGTGCTCGAGAGCGGGGCCACAACCACCGGTCAGGAGCTGTGCGATTTTTGCGGCGGGCATCTCGCCAGGTACAAGATCCCGAAAAAGGTGATCTTTGCGGACGATTTGCCGTATTCGCCATACGGCAAGGTGCTGAAGGGTGAGCTGAAAAAGCAGTACACGGGCTAAGGAGCAGACGATGCCAACAGCAAACGTCAACGGAATCGACATCTACTACGAGATTCACGGCCAGGGTGAGCCGCTGGTGCTCATCGCGGGCCTGGGGTATGACCTGTGGATGTGGCACAAGATGGTGCCGGGGCTGGCACAGCGGTTCCAGGTGATCGCGTTCGATAACCGGGGGGTGGGGCGCAGCGCCAGGCCGGCAGGCCCGTACTCGGCGCAGATGCTCGCAGCCGACACGGTCAACCTGCTCGATGTGGTCGGCATCGAGTCGGCCCACGTGATGGGCCATTCGATGGGCGGATTCGTGGCCCAGGCGCTGGCGCTGGACCATGCCGGCAAGGTGCGCAAGCTGATCCTGTCGGCCACGAACTTTGGCGGCCCGCGCCACGTGCCGGTAACGCCCGAGGCGTTGGCAGTCCTGACGGACATGACGTCGGATCCCATCACCCGGCTGCGGAGGGGGATCGTGATCAGCACGGCGCCGGGGTTCGCCGGCGAGCACCCAGAGCGGATCGACGAGTGGGTGCAATACCGCGTCGAGCACCCGATCGATCCCCACGGCTACGGGGCGCAGCTCGGCATCGGCATGGCCCTGCTATCCGAGGCGGCGAGCTTTGAGCACCGGCTCAAGGATGTGACCGCCCCGACCCTCATCTTGCACGGCCAGCATGACAAGGTGGTGCCGCCCGAGAATGCCCGCCTCCTCGCGCAGCAGATCCCGAACAGTACAACCAAGATCCTGCCCGACGCGGGCCACTTTTTCCCCTTCGAGGTGCCCGACGAGGCGGTGGGGGCGGTGGTAGAGTTTTTGCAGGGGTAAATTGGGGATTGGGGATTGGTAGATTGGTACCAATCTACCAATCCCCAATCTACCACTAGGGAGACGGAATGGGACGATACGCGCAGATAGTGAGCACCGGCCGCTATATCCCGAAAAAGGTCGTCACGAACGAGGATCTGAACGAGATGCTCGGCGAGAACGTGGACGAATGGCTGCGGGAGAACGTGGGCATTCACGAGCGGCACGTGATGGCCGAGGACGAGACGACGTCGGACATGATCGTGGCGGCGTCGCGGCAGGCGCTGGCGAGGGCCGGGCTGGAAGCCAGTGACCTCGACCTGATCGTGGTCGCGACGGATACGCCCGACTATATCAGCCCGGCCACGGCGTCGGTGGTGCAGGCCAAGCTCGGCGCGGGACGCACGGGCACGTTCGACGTAAATTGTGCGTGCGCAGCGTGGGTGACGGCGCTGGACATGGCGGCGCGCTACATCGCCACCGACCCAAGCCTGCGGTACGTCCTGGTGGCGGCCGGATATGGGATGACGCGCTACCTCGACTGGAGCGACAAGTACACGGCCACGCTCTTTGCCGACGGGGCGGGCGTCGCCGTCGTCGGGGCGGGTGACGAGCCGGGCTTTCTGAGCGGCAAGCTGGTTGCCGACGGCCAATACCACGACGCCCTCGGCATCTATACCGGGGGCACCTTCCGGCCGGCCACGCCCGCGGTGGTCGAAGAGCTGGGCAAGCCGCGGGTGCAGTTCGTGCGCAAATTCCCGGCGACGTTCAACAGCGACAACTGGCCGCCGCTGGTGCGCGAGGTGGTCGACCGGGCCGGCCTGACGCTCGACGAGATCGACTTCTATCTCTTTACCCAGCTCAACATCCGCACCATCGAGTTCGTGATGGACAACCTGGGCCAGCCGATGGCCAAGACACACTGGATCATGGACAAGTGGGGCTACCTCGGCTCGGCGTGCATCCCCGCCGCGCTCGACGACGCGCTGCACGGCGGCATGGAGGCGCGTGGGCTGCCCACGGCACCCAAGCCGGGCGACAACGTGGTATTCTGCGCCAGCGGCGGCGGCCTTGCCATGGCGGCCGGGGTGTGGCGGTGGATCGGTCGGTAGGTTGGTAAATTGGTAGATTGGGCTGACCAATCTACCAATCTACCAATCTACCTCCCTAGGAGGACACACGTGTACATCGGCGATTATCTCGCACGACGCGAAATCTACAGCCCGGACAGGCTGGCCATCATTGACGCGGGCAAGGAGCCCGAGCTGCGGCTGACCTACCGGCAGTGGAACCGGCGCGTGAACCGGCTGGCAAACTGGCTGAAGGACGAGGTGGGGGTCGGCTATCGCGACAGGGTGGCGATCCTGGCGCGCGATGGCGTCGAGCACCTCGACCTGCTCTACGCCTGCGGCAAGCTGGGCGCGATCCACACGGCGCTCAACTGGCGCCTGCACCCGCGCGAGCTGGTCGGGCTGATCGAGCAGACCACGCCCAAAGCGCTCCTTTATTCGGATGATTTCAAGGGTGCCGTAGCGCAGGTGGCCGAGGAGACGCGGGATTCGATGTTGGATATCGGATATTACGTGCACCTCGAAGGCGACGGCATCCCGGGCAGCCTCGACTACCAATCTACCATTTCCCAATCTACCGCTACCCCTGTCAAGTACGACAACCTCGACAAGGAGGACATCGCCTGCCTCCTCTTCACCGGCGGCACGACCGGCCTGCCCAAGGGGGCGATGGTGAGCCACCGTCAGATCGCGTGGAACGTGCTGAACACGGTCATCCACGACATCACCCACGGCGATGTTTACCTGTGCGTGTTCCCGCTGTTTCACATCGGCGGGCTCTTTACCTACATGTCGTCGCAGGTCGCGTTCGGGAACACGAGCATCCTGACGCGGCAGTTCGATCCCAAACAGGTGCTGGAGCTGATCGAGCGCGAGAAGGTGACGGTGTTCGCCGCAGTGCCGACGATGTACCAGATGCTGACGCAGGCGCCGAACTGGGCAGACGCCGACCTGAGCAGCCTACGTTTCTGCACCAGTGGCGGGGCGCCGCTGCCCGTGCCGCTGGTGCAAAAGTATGCGCGTGAAAAGAACGTGCGCTTCAAGCAGGGTTTTGGCATGACCGAGTATGGGCCGGGGCTGTTCGCGCTGCCAGCGGAGGACGCGATCCGCAAGGCGGGGAGCATCGGCCGGCCCAACTTTTTCCTCGACGTGCGCGTGGTGGACGACGACAACAACCCACTGGGACCGAACGAGGTGGGTGAGCTGGTGTTAAAGGGGCCGAGCGGCTGCTCGGGCTACTGGAACAACCCCGAGGCGAGCGCCGCCGTGGTGGACGCGCAAGGTTGGTTCCACACGGGCGACATGGTGTACCACGACGAGGAGTGGTACTTTTACGTCGTCGACAGAAAAAAAGACATGCTCATCTCCGGCGGCGAGAATGTCTATCCCGCCGAGATCGAGGCCGTGCTCTACAAGCACCCGGCCGTGCACATGTGCGCCGTCGTCGGCGTGCCCGACGAAAAGTGGGGCGAGGTGGGCAAGGCGTGCGTGGTGCTCCAGCCCGGCGCGCGGGTCAGCGCCGAGGAGCTGCTGGCCTTCATGCAGGAGCACCTGGCGCGCTACAAGGTGCCCAGGACGGTCGAGATCCTCGACGCCCTGCCCATCTCAGCCGCGGGCAAGATATTGAAGCGAGAGCTGAGGGAGAGGTTTGTAAGCGGGTAGATTGGTAGGTTGGCAAATTGGTCAAGAGACGAGCCCAATCTACCAATCTACCAATCTACCAATCTACGAGACGGAGGAATCATGAGCACTATTCCGACCATGGAAGGCATCGAATCGAGGATCGTGGACACGGACCGCCTGACGGTGCACGTACTGCTGGCGGGGCCGGACGATGGGACGCCTGTGCTCTTTGTGCACGGGAATGGGTCGTCGGCGACGTTCTGGGAAGAGACGATGCTCGCTCTGCCCTACGGTTACCGCGGCATCGCGCCCGACATGCGCGGCTATGGCGACACCGAGCAGCGGCCGGTCGACGCCACGCTGGGCCTGGGCGACATGGTGGAGGACGTGCGTGCCCTGGTGCGCGCGCTCGGCCTGGCCAAGCACCACATCGTCGGCCACAGCATGGGCGGCGGCATCGTCATGAAATACGCCCTGGAAGACGCGGACGACCTGCTGTCGATCACGCTCGTCGATACCATGTCGCCCTACGGCTACAGTGGCAGCAAGGGGCCGGACGGCGAGCCATGCTATGACGATGGCGCTCCGGCCGGCGCGGCCGGCGTCAACCCCGACTTTATCCGGTTGATGAAGGAGAAGGATCGCGGCACCGACAACCCTTCGTCGCCGCTCAACGTGCTCCGCCAGTTCTACGTCAAGCCGCCCTACGCCTGTGCGCGTGAAGAAGAGCTGTTGAGCTCGATGCTGTCACTGCGCGTCGGAGAGGATTGGTACCCCGGCGACTTTGTGCCGTCGCCCCACTGGCCCGGCGCTGCGCCCGGCAAGAAGGGCATCGTCAACGCCTTCAGCCGTCTCTACTTTGACGCCAGCGGCCTCGCTGACATCGAGCCCAGGCCGCCCATCCTCTGGATCCGTGGCGACGACGACCTGATCGTGGCCAACAATGCCATGTGGGACATTGCCGCTCTGGGGGCGATGGGTTTCGTGCCGGGCTACCCCGGCCTCGACGAGTGTCCGCCCCAACCCATGCTCACCCAGGTCCGCGCCGTCCTCGACCGCTACCAGGCCAACGGTGGCACCTATCGCGAGGTGGTCATCAACGACGCGGGGCATTCACCCTACCTGGAAAAGCCGGAGGAGTTTAACAGGGAGTTTCATCGGTTTTTGAGGGCAGCGTAGATGGGGGATTGGGGATTGATAAATTGGTACATTGGGACCAATCTACCAATTTACCAATCTACCACAAGAGGAGAGAACTATGCCATCACGGAACCTATCCCGCGGCGTCGCCATCGTCGGCGCCGGCATGAGCAAGTTTGGGGCGTTTCCGGGCAGGGCGACGCGCGACCTGTTCGTCGACGCGTTCCAGGAGATGCGCGGTTCGGTGGACCGGGGATTGGACCCGAGGGAGATCGAGGCGCTCTACGTGGGCAACTATTCGAGCGACCTGTTCGAGGGCCAGGGGCACACGGCGCCGCTCATGGCCGACTGGGTGGGGTTGGCGCCGCGCGCGGCAACCCGAGTGGAAGACGCGTGCGCCAGCAGTGGCGTGGCCCTGCGCCAGGGCCTGATCGCGGTGGCATCGGGCCTGCACGACGTGGTGCTGGTGGGCGGCATCGAAAAGATGACCGACCTGCCCACCGAGCGGGTGACAGACACGCTGGCCACGGCCGGTGACGTGACGTACGAGATCCCGGCCGGGTTCACCTTTCCCGGTTTCTACGCCGCCATCGCCACGGCCTACATGCACCGCTACGGTGCCACGCCGGAGACGTTTATGCGTGTCGGCATCAAGAACCACGACAACGGCGCGCTGAACGACAAGGCGCAGTTCGGGGCGCGCATCAGGGATATCATGGAGAGTAAACGGCAGCGTGCCATCAAGAAGGGCTATCTGGTGCCCGAGTGGGACGACGAGATGGACTTTGTGCACGATGACGCCGCCAACCCTGTCATCGCCTGGCCGATGCGCCTGTTCGACTGCTCGCCGATCTCGGATGGCGCGGCGGCGCTGCTGCTGGTGCCCGAAGAGCGGGCGCGCGAGTTCAGCGACAACCCGATCTATATCATCGGCACGGGGCAGGCGAGCGATGTGGCGCTGCACGACCGGGCGGAGCTGACCAGCCTGCGCGCCGCGCGCCTGGCGGCGCGTGAGGCGTACGACATGGCCGGCATCGCGCCGGCCGACGTCGAGGTGGCCGAGGTGCACGACTGTTTTACGATCGCCGAAGTGGTCGCCACCGAGGATCTCGGCTTTTACGGGCCGGGCGAGGGGTGGCGCGCGGCGGAAGAGGGGCGCACGGCGCGCGGCGGCGAGCGGCCGGTCAATACCTCGGGCGGGCTCAAGTCGAAGGGGCACCCCGTCGGCGCTTCGGGCGCGGGGCAGGTGATCGAGATCTGGAAGCAGCTTCGCGGCGTCGCGGGTGACCGCCAGGTGGCTGGTGATCCCCGCATCGGCTTGGCGCACAATGTCGGCGGCACGGGGCAGACGTGCGTCGTGCACATCTTTGAGCGACGATAGGAGGCGTCATGAGCGAGCGGGAGTTTAGCGGCAAGTCGTTCTACGATTACGTGGCAGAGGAAAAGCTGATGGGCGCGCGCTGCGCGGGGTGCGGCAACCTGTTCGTGCCGCCCCGTGCCATGTGTCCCGACTGCTACGGTGCAAACATGGCCTGGGAAGAGATGGGCGGGCGCGGCGAGCTGGTGGCGTTCACCGTCGTGCACATCGCGCCGACGGCCATGATCGAGGCCGGGTACGGCCGCGACAAACCCTACTGCGCCGGCATCGTCAAGCTCGAAGAAGGCCCGTCCGTCAGCGCCCAGATCCTCGGCGTCGACTGCGCCCGCCCCGACGAGATCGAGATCGGCACGCCCCTGCAGGTGCGGTTCATCCGCCGTGGCGAGGGCGACGCTGAGAAGGCGTATCTGGCGTTTGAGAAGGAATAGATCGGTAGATTGGTAAATTGGTAGATTCGTAGCTTGGTACGGGAATCGACCAATCTACCAATCCCCAATCTGCCAGTCTACCGGACTGGAGGATCCATGCCCAAGATTCATGCTAACGATATCAACCTCTACTACGAGCTGCACGGCCCGGAAGATGCGGACGTGCTGGTGCTGTCGAATGGGGTCTTGATGAGCACGGCGAGCTGGGCATACCAGACGCCGGTGCTGGCCAAACACTACCGGGTGCTCCTGTACGACGCGCGCGGGCAGTGGCAGTCGGACCACCCCGACGGACCGTACACGATGGAGCTGCACGCCGACGATCTGGCGGCGCTTTTGGAAGCACTCGGGCTCGAAAAGGCGCACATCGGCGGGGCATCGTACGGCGCCGAGATCGGCATGGTGTTCGCGCTGCGCTATCCAGAGCGCACGCAAAGCCTGATCGTCACATCCGCGGTCAGCCACGTCGATCCGCTGCTGCGTGGGCTGACTGAGACGTGGACGCTCGCCGGCAGGGCCGGCGACCCGGAGCTTCTCTACCGTGTCGTCTACCCACTAACCTTCTCGGAAAACTGGATCTCGGCGCACGAGGACGTGTTGGCCCAGGCGCGGCAGCGGTACGACACGCTCGACATGCGCGCCTTTTGCCATCTCATGGACTGCTTTGCGCAGATGGACGTGACGGCCGACCTGCACGACATCGAGGCGCCGGCCCTGGTTGTCGTGGGTGAGGACGACATCCTCAAGCGGCGCACCTATTCAGAGATCATCTACCACGAGCTGCCGGACGCCGAGTTCGCCATCATCCCGCACGCCGGGCACGCGGCGATGTGGGAGCAGGCGGGGGTGTTTAACACGTTGATTTTGGGGTTTCTGGCCAAGCATGCGGGGGAATAGGGATCGGTAGATTGGCAAACTGGTACGTTGGTCCGCTCCATTTCACCAAACTACCAATGTACCAAACTACCAATGTACCAATCTACCAATCTACCAATCCCCATTCTGGAGGTGAGTGAATGATAACCACATCCGCGGGCAAAGAATTCCATGTCGGCCAGCGCGAAAGCTTTAGCAAGACGGTGACCGAAGGGGACGTGACGACGTTCGCGGGGCTGATCGGCGATTTCAACCCGATCCACGTGGACGCCGAGTATGCGCGCAAGAGCCGCTTTGGACAGAGGGTGGCGCATGGCATGTTCATGGGAGGGCTGATCTCGGCGGTGCTGGGCAACAAGCTGCCGGGGCCCGGCTCGATCTATCTTAGCCAGCAGATCGAGTTCCTGGCCCCCGTGTTCATCGGCGACACGATCACGGCCGTCGTCGAGGTCGAGTCGTGGCGGCCCGACAAGCACATCCTGACGCTCAAGACCGACGCCTACAACCAGGGGCAGGAGCAGGTGGTGACGGGCAAGGCGGTGTTGTTGGTGGACCGGTGATCGGGAAATCGGGCACCGGGTATTTGGTCAACCTGACCACTGTCTGCACCGGCGCCGGCGGGCAGGTCGTCTGCTCGGGCGAAGCGCTGGTGCTCGTGCGGGACCTGGAACGTGAATCGTAATCTACGAGAGGGGGTGATTTTGCGAAAAAGAAGTCAATGGACGCCCAAGATGAGCTGTGGTACAATTCAGGGCACTCTGGCCCAAGCAGTGCACGATAAAGGAGGAGTCAAGAAATGAGAACG
>DATHUZ010000101.1:0-6650 GCA_035461725.1 Anaerolineae bacterium | reverse complement strand
AGCAAGATCCACCGCTCGCCCATCAAGCCCAAGGCGCTCAAGGTGCTGCTCGGCGACCACAGCGACGTGGGGATCCTGTGAGGCGGGGTGCAACAGGCGGCTTGAAATTGGACGGGCAGCCCGTTTCACGCTAATATAGGTTTTCAATTTGAGGGGCCAGCCGGAAGGGGGGTGAGTAACATGGGGACCGTACGCAAATGGCGTAAGAAAAGAATGGCCAAGCACAAGCACCGCAAGATGCTCAAAAAGACACGCTGGCAGCGCAGGAAGTAACGCTGGCGGGTGTTGGCAGCCGGGCAGCATCGTTTGCCCGGCTGCCGTGTGTCTGTGGTTCGTTACAGCGGGCAGCCGCGGCTGCCGCCAAGCCTGGTCAGGCGGATCTTATGAAGACGACATTGATCTACCCGGGTATCGCCGGGTATGGTTTCAACAGCCTCGGCAAGGGCATGGAGGCGGGCTGGGTCAGCCACGGGCTGGCGCACCTGTCGAGCGCCGCCAAGGCGCAGGGGTTTGCCATCGACCTGATCGATCTACGCGCCCTCTCCGGATGGGATGCCTTGCGCGAGGAATTGGAGCGGAGGCGCCCCGACGTTACGGCGCTGACGATGATGAGCGTCGACTATAACCCGGCGACAGAAGCAGCGCGCATCATCAAGGAAGTGCTGCCCGGCGTGCCGGTGATCGTGGGGGGCCCCCACCCGACGATCATGGTGGAAGAGGTGGCCGAGATCCCGGCGTTCGATTACATCGTGACGCGCGAGGGCGAGGTGACCTTTCCATGGCTGCTGGGGCGCCTGGAGGCCGGCGAGCCGCCGGAAGGGCGCGTGCTGGAGGGCGAGATGCCCGACCTCGACGCGCTCCCCTTTCCCGACAGGGAACTCTTTCTCGACGAATGGCGCAAATATGGCTACACCCTCGAGTCGCCCGAGGTGCCCTTTGTGCCCGACCTGCCCGCGCCCTTTTTGACGATCATTGCCGGGCGCGGCTGCAAGTACAACTGCAACTTTTGCCAGCCGGCCGAGCGGCACATCTTTGGGCGTAACGTGCGCAAGCGCAGCCCCGGCAACATCGTCGCCGAGCTGAAAGAGCTGCGAGCGCGCTATCACTTTGCCAGCTTTATGTTCCACGACGACTGCCTGACAGAGAACCGCGAGTGGGTGCTCGAGTTCTGCGATCTGTACGAAGCAGACGGCTTTCGTGAGCCGTTCTTTTGCCAGAGCCGCGCCGACATCATTGCCAAAAACGAGGACATGGTGGCGCGCATGGCGCAGGTGGGGCTCAAGGGCTACTTTATCGGGTTCGAGAGTGGCAGCGACCGGGTGCTCAAGTTCCTGCGCAAGGGCACGAACCGAGCCAAGAACCTGAGCGCGGCGCGCGTGTGCCGCGCGCACGGCATCAAGATCTGGGCGAACTATATGCTCGGCATGCCAACCGAGACCAAAGAAGAGGTGATGGAGACGATCTCGATGCTCAAAGAGATCGATCCCGACTGGTACAGCCCGGCGTTCTACACCCCGCATCCCGGCAGTGACCTGTATGATTATTGCGTCGAGAACGGGCTGAGCCTGATCACGAGCCACGACCAGTACCGGCGCAATCCGTGGGATGTCAAGGTCAAGGGGCAGGACCCCGAGTTTTTGCAGTGGGCGTTGAAGGAGAGCCAACGGCGCACCCCGGCCAACGCCGCCAGGCGGCAGGCAGCCTACCTGTGGGGCCGCTACGCGCGACCCGACAAGGTGGTGCGCCGGGTGAGGCGCCTCGTGGGGCAGGAGAGAAAAGAGTGAGCAGGTTTGTTTACCCGGAAACGAGGACCGTCGACCAGGTCGACGACTTTTTTGGCACGCCTGTGGCCGATCCGTACCGGTGGCTGGAAGATCCCGATTCTGAGGAGACAAAGGCCTGGGTGCAGGCACAGAACGCGGTGACGTTCGATTTTTTGGGGCGTATTCCGGAGCGAGAGCGCATCCGGGAGCGGCTGACGGAACTGTGGGATTACGCCAAGGCATGGGCGCCCGTCAAGCGCGGCGGGCGCTATTTCCAACTGCGCAACAGCGGGCTGCAAAACCAGGATGTGCTCTATGTGAGCGAGACCGTGGACGGCGAGGCGCGCCTGCTGCTCGACCCGAACACACTGTCGGAAGATGGCACCGTGGCGCTGACCGCGTGGGAGGTGAGCCCCGACGGGCGCTGGCTGGCATACGCGACGAGCAGTGCCGGCTCCGACTGGCTGACGTGGCGCGTGCGCGACGTCGACAGCGGCGAGGATCTGCCCGACGTGGTGGAGTGGAGCAAGTTCTCGGGCGCGGCGTGGCGTGGCGACAGCGGCCATGATCAGCCTGGCACCGGCTTTTACTATGCACGCTACGACGCGCCGCCGCCGGGGCAAGACTATACCGGGGTGAATTACTACCAGAAGCTCTACTTTCATACGCTGGGCCAGCCACAGAGCGAGGACCGGCTCGTCTACGAGCGGCCGGACGAGAAGGAGTGGGGCTTTGGGGCGGAGGTGACGGAAGATGGCCGCTACCTGATCCTGGGCGTGTGGCAGGGCACCGACGTGCGCAACAGGCTCTTCTATCAGGAGCTCGCGGCCGAGGCGCCGGGGGGGAGCGATGAGGTGGTGGAGCTGATCCCCGAGCGTGAAGCGGCGTTCCAATTTGTGGGGAACGACGGCCCGATCTTTTACCTGCGCACCGACCTCGACGCGCCCCGCGGCAAGCTGATCGCCATCGACACGACGCGGCCCGCCCGCGACCAGTGGCGCACGCTGATCCCCGAGCGCGACGACGTGCTCGAGACGGTGCTGATGGTACGCGGCGCGGGAGGCTACGAGTTCGTCACTCTCTACCTGCACGATGCGCACCACAGGCTGGAGCGCTACGATCTACGCGGCGACCCGATCGGCGAGATCAAACTGCCGGCGATCGGCGCCATTCCGTCGAACGGCAATTTTCTCAACCTCACCGGGCGGCGCGAGGACAGCGAGCTGTTTTATGGCTTCTGGTCCTTCCTCTACCCGGTGACGATTTTTCGCTTTGATCTCGAGCGCGAGGTGAGTGAGAAGCTGTTCGCACCGCAGCTCGATTTCGACGCCGGCGCCTATCTGACCAGGCAGGTGTTTGTAACCAGCCGCGATGGCACACGGGTGCCAATGTTTCTCACGCACCGGCGCGACCTGCCGCTCGACGGCGACAACCCCACGCTGCTGTATGGCTACGGCGGTTTTAGCGTGGCGGTGATGCCGACTTTTGCGGTGTCGCGGCTGGCCTGGCTGGAGATGGGCGGGGTGTACGCCTCGGCCAATCTACGCGGCGGCAGTGAGTATGGCGAGGAGTGGCACCAGGCGGGGATGCTTCAGAACAAGCAGAACGTGTTCGACGATCTGATCGCCTGCGCCGAGTACCTGGTGGCGACCGGTGTCACGTCGCGCGAGCGGCTGGCGATCATGGGCGGCTCGAACGGCGGCCTGCTCGTCGGCGCGGCGATGACACAGCGCCCGGACCTCTTTAGCGCGGCGGTGCCGGCGGTGGGGGTGATGGACATGCTCCGCTTTCACCGGTTTACGATCGGTTGGGCGTGGGTGAGCGACTATGGCAACGCCGACGACGACGCGGAGCAGTTCAAGACGTTGTATGCCTACTCGCCGCTGCACAATCTCAAACCGGGCACCCACTATCCGGCAACCCTGGTGTTGACCGGCGATCACGACGACCGCGTGGTGCCGGGCCACTCGTTTAAATTCGCGGCGGCGCTTCAGGCGGCGCAGGCGGGCGACGCGCCGGCGCTGATCCGCATCCAGACGCGAGCCGGGCACGGCTTTGGCAAGCCGACGGCGATCGTGATCGAAGAAGCCGCCGACATCTGGGCCTTCCTGGTCGAGGTGTTGGGCGTGAATCGTAGGTAAGGGGGAACCGGCTGTGAAGAACTTGTTAATCACCGGCGGCGCCGGCTTTATCGGCTCCAACTTTGTCCACTACATCCTGGACAAGTACCCCGATTATTGCGTGGTTGTTTTCGACAAGCTGACCTACGCGGGCAACCTCGACAATTTGCGCGACGTGGAGGAGCGGTTCGGCGACCGTTACGCGTTTGTGCGGGGCGACATTGCCGACGCCCAGGCGGTTGACGCGGTCATGCAGGCGCACGACGTCGACACGATCGTCAACTTTGCCGCCGAGACGCACGTCGACCGCTCTCTGCTCGAGCCGGATGCCTTTATCAAGACCGACGTGTATGGCACCTACGTGCTCCTGGAAGCGGCCAAGAAGTATGGGCTCGAGCGGTACCACCAGGTGAGCACGGACGAGGTGTATGGCGATATTCCGGAGGGACACTCGTCGGTCGAGACGGATCCGCTGCACGCGCGCAGCCCCTACTCGGCCAGCAAGGCGGGCGGCGACCTGTTGTGCCTGGCATATCACAACAGCTTTGGGACACCCGTGACCCTGACGCGCGGGTCGAACAACATCGGGCCCTACCAGTACCCGGAAAAGGTGGTGCCGCTCTTTGTGACCAACGCCATCGACGACGAGCCGCTGCCGATCTATGGTGACGGACGGCAGATGCGCGATTACCAGTACGTGGTGGACCACTGCGAGGGGATCGACATCGTGCTGCACCGGGGGGAGCCGGGCGAGGTGTACAACCTGGGCACCGGCACCGAGACGGAGAATATGGTGATGGCCCACGCCATCCTGGACCTGCTCGGCAAACCACACACCCTGATCCGGCACGTGACCGACAGGCCGGGGCACGACCGGCGCTACTCACTCAACGTGGACAAGGTGCGCGCGCTGGGCTGGCAGAGCCGGCACTCGTTCGAAGAGGCGATCGCCAGGACGGTGCAGTGGTACGTCGACAACGAGTGGTGGTGGCGCAAGATCAAGAGCGGCGAGTACAAGGAGTATTACAAGCGCTGGTACGGCGAGCGCCTGGCCGAATAAACTGGCAGATTGGGAGGCTGGAAGATTGGACCAATCTTCCAGCCTTCCAATCTTCCAAAGGCCTTACGGTAGTATCTGCTGGAACAATGCCTGGTACGCCTCGTTGGTGCTCAGGAACCCGTCGCTCCAGCCGCCGATGGCATAGAGGTAGGGATATACAAAGGCGAGGCCGACGCCGCGCCACTGCTCGGTGACCGGGGTCTCGATGCGCTGCCACATATCGATCCGTGGGTCATAGCTCTCGTTGTAAGTAAGAAAGCTGCCCTCATCCATTCCCCCACCCACGGCGTAGAGCTGGCTGCGCACGGCGGCCAGGCCCAGGCCGCCGCGGCGCATGCGCAGGGGAGCGCACGCCGACCAGGCGTCGGCAGCGGGATCGTACACCTCGCACGTGTTCAGCTCTGCCTCGCCGTCGTACCCACCCACCGCGTAGATTCGCCCGTCGAGCGCTACGGCACCGAGAAAGCCGCGCGTGGTGGGCATCGGTGCGAGCGACTGCCACTCGTCGGCGGTAGGGTCGTAGCGGTAGAGAGTGTTGACGTACTCGTCGGCGCGCCCACGGCCGCCGATGAGATAGAGCATGTCGTCGTGCACCGCCAGGCCGTAGGCGCCGAGCGGCACCGGGAGTGGCGCGCCGGTTTGCCACGTGCCCGAACCCGGGTCATAGATCTCGAGGATGCGTTGGGGCTCCGTGGCGTCAAACCCACCGGGCAAGTAGATCCTGTCGCCGATCACGGCGGCCGAGACAAAGCCCACCGGCGCCGGCTTGGCACCGCTCACCTGCCACACGTCGGCGACGGGGTCGTACACCTCTACTCGTGCGGACACTCCGTCGCTGCTGACGCCTCCCATCGCATAGACCAGGCCATTGTGGACCGCGACGGCCAGGTGGGTGCGCGGGGTGGGCATCTGCGCGCGCGTGTGCCAGCGCGAAGGGGACGCCCCGTTAGCAGCGGTTGGAAAGACGCTAAAGATCGGATCGCCGTTGGTGCCGCTAGCCGCACCCTCGAGGATCTGTGGCAAAAAGAGGCCAGGCAGGGCCAGGAGGATGGCGAGGACCAGGACGGCGCGCTTGAGGAGAGGAACGCGCGGCCAACGCTCGGCGGCAGGCTGCAAGGCGCGATGCTCGGGGCGGGCGACGACGGGCGGTGCGGCGGGCGCCTCCCTGGTTTCTCCCTCACCTTCGACCCGCGGGACGGCGATCCAACCCTCGCGCACGGCGAGCATCGTCGCCTCGGTGCGCGACGCCACTTCGAGCTTGGTGTAGATATTGCGCAGGTGAACCTTGACCGTATTGACGCTGATGTGCAGGTCGCGGGCGATCTCGGCGTTGCTCGCACCTGTGGCCAGTAGCTCGACGAGCTCCAGCTCGCGATCGCTCAGCGGCATTGTCGGATCAGCCATTCCCTCTCCAGTAGACGGCACTGTTCAACGATCGTCGGTTGAGTTCCATTATGGCACAAATCGAAGCGTGGAGCAAATTCTAGCCCCAGCTTAAAGAGTTGATCACGAGCAGCTCGTTGATCCGCCCGCGGAGGTCGGCGCGCGTGTTGATCGGCCTGGCGGCTGCCAGCTCTACGATGGGGTAGCCATCGTAGAGCGAGCGGATCAAGGGGGTATCCGAGTTGTTGAGGAGCAGCTTGCAGCCACGGCTGTCGAGTGTGCGAAAGAGCAGTGCCAGGCGGTGCTGCTCGGCCTCGGAGAAAT
>DATHUZ010000100.1:0-2507 GCA_035461725.1 Anaerolineae bacterium | reverse complement strand
TACGGCTACGACGCGCGCCTCGCCGACGAATTCCAGGTTCCGGTCCCGGAGCCCGGCGTTCTCGACCCGAAAGGTGCTGGTGCGAGTGACTTTACGCGTGTTCAATCACCCACGTTCGACCTGGCTCCCGGGCACTTTGTCCTGGGCCGGACAATCGAGTACTTTCGTCTCCCCCCCGACGTGCTGGCTCTTTGTCTCGGCAAAAGCAGCTATGCACGCTGTGGGATCCTGATCAACGCGACACCATTCGAGCCAGGCTGGGAAGGGTATGCCACCCTGTCGATCGCCAACCTTGGTACCCGGCCGGTTCGGCTCTACGCCCGGGAAGGAATTGCGCAGGTGCTCTTTTTTCAAAGCGACGAACCGTGCGAGGTGAGCTATGCCGACCGCCGGGGCAAATACCAGGCACAGCGCGACGTTACTCTGTCGCGCATCGAGACGGGGGTAGACTGATAGTGGCCAACACAACGCTGCGCAAGGTGAACATCCACGAGCAGGCGGCTCAGCTAGCCGAGCCGTTCACCATGATCGACCTGATCGAGATTGATGATCTGACGCTCAGCGTCTTTCTCTGCCAGGGCAGCCTGCCCTTTCACCGCCATCTCGACCAGGATGAGCTCTTTCTCGTGGCGAGTGGCACGATCACGGTCGAGGGGGAGTGGGGCACCGTGCTGCTGCGGCCGGGTGAGATGACCGTCGTCCCCAAGGGGGTGGGGCACCGATCCTCCTCCCTCCTCCGCTCTCTCGTCCTGCTGCTGCAGCCGCGGCTCGTCGTTCACCGCCGCAATGGCGACCGGCACCTCTTTGCACTCAAAGGCAGGGGCCAGTTGGCCAAGGTAGACCTGGAGGCGGTTGGCCGTCAGATCGCTGTTCCCTTCCAGCCTGTCTCTGTCGCCGACGTCGACACCTTTGCCGTCCACCTGCTTGCCTGCGAAGGGATCGGCCCATGGTGGGTGTACGACAACCAGAGCAGCCTCGTGCTCTGCCACGACGGTGCGGTGACGCTCGAGACCGAGGACGACAGGCTGTCGCTGCGACGCGACGATGTGACGGTCGTCCCCCCTCACGTTCCCTTCCGCCTGTCGAGCACCGGGCGCGCCATCGTGCTGAGCCTCAAGCGCCACGTGCAGCCTGGTCCTTCGCCGGTCGCCTAGCGACACCCGGCTCATGGATCGACTCTGCTTTGCGCAGGGCTGCACCCTCTGCGCCGATCTCGTCGTCAACCGCCAGCGAATCGTCCACGGCTACGGATCACCGCGCGCCCGCGTCTTTTTCGTGGGCGAGGCACCGGGCTACAAAGGCGGCGATCTCACCGGTATCCCCTTCACCCGCGACCGCTCCGGCGTGCGCTTGCAGCAGGCGCTCATTGACCTGGGGCTGTCGGACGAGAGCGATCCACGCGCCGAGCGCCCTCGGCTCCACTGCTTTATCACCAACGTCGTCCGCTGCAACCCCCCTGGCAACCGCACCCCGAGTCGGATCGAGATCGAACAGTGCCTGCCCTACCTCTGGCAGGAGGTTGCCCACGTCCGGCCCGAGATCATCGTCCCCATCGGCAACATTGCGGCCCGCGCCCTCTTCCCACGCCTCGTCGGCCAGCCTGCCCCACACATCACTGCCATCCACGCCACCGTCTGGCAGTGCGGCGGCGTGATCGTCGTCCCCGTGCGCCACCCCGCGCGCATCTCCAACGCCGACATGGCCCGTTTCGTCGACATCCTGCGCTCCCTGCTCGCTGGGTCGAGTCACTGAGCCACTGGAACAGATGAGGGCACGGACAGTGGTGTCCGTGCCCTCATCTGTTCCAGTGTTTCCGTGCTGCCGTGATTCTACCCTTCCCACACCACCACTTCCGCCTCGATACTCTCCAGCCCCCAGGCCAGCGCCACCGACACCCTGTGGTGCCCGTCGCGCACGTAATAGGTGTCGCCCACCTGCACCAGAGCCACCGGCGGCAGCCCGATCCCCTTCTGGTGCGCGTCGGCCACCCGCAGCCAGCGCTCCCTCGTCGCCCCATGCAGCGGCCGGAACCGCGCATCCAGGTCGGCGCACCGCCCCTCGCTCCCGCGGATCTGCGCCAGCCGCACCGTCCGCACCCCGCTGTAGCGCGCCGCCGCCGGATGCACGCCTGCCAGCGACAGCGGGTGATTCTCCTGCCGCCGCAGCCTCGCCCAGAGTTGACCGAGCCTCGCCTGCAGCCGCAGCGTGTCGTACCTGTTGCGCGCCTGCCGCTCGTTTCCGTTGCGGCCTGCCTCGTACATCATCTGGCTCATCACTGCTGCCTGGCCTGCGTACATCTCTCGCGCCTCCCTCTCTCAGTGTTGAGCCCACTATACCAGCCCCCCGGCACGACAGCGTCACCCGCGGCGTTACGAGAGCGTTACGAGAGACAAAAGCAGCAAGCAGCAAGCGCCCCCCCCGGCCATCGATCGACCCACCCTCATCAAGCCCGGCATCCTCCCATCCCCCACCCGGAGGCCCGAGCTCGCTCGGGGAGACCCAATCCA
>DATHUZ010000099.1:0-7097 GCA_035461725.1 Anaerolineae bacterium | reverse complement strand
CGTGTGGTTTACGGGGATGGCGGGTGCGGGCAAGACGGCGCTGGCCATCCCGCTGGAAGCGGAGCTGCGGCGGCGCGGGTTGAAGGTGGAGCGGCTGGACGGCGATATCGTGCGCCAGAGCCTGACGCGTGACCTGGGGTTCTCGAAAGAGGATCGCGACAAGAATATCGAGCGGGTGACGTTCGTGGCCAAGCTGCTGACGCGCAACGGCGTAGCGGTGCTCTGCTCGTTCATCTCGCCCTACCGTGCCGTGCGGGCCAAGGTGGCGGAAGAGGTGGGCAATTTCGTCGAGGTGTACTGCTACGCCTCGCTCGAGGCCTTGATGGCGCGCGACGTCAAGGGGCTCTACAAAAAGGCGCTCGCGGGCGAGATCCCGAACTTTACCGGCATCTCGGACCCGTACGAGGCGCCCGAGAACCCCGACGTGATGATCGATTCGGGTGTGGAGACGATCGAGGAGAGCCTGGCCAAGGTGCTGAGCAAGCTGGAAGAGCTGGGCTACGTGCCGCCGGCGCCGCAGGCCGAAGAAACGGCCTACACGGACGACGAAGAAGCCGAGATCGAGGCGCGGCTGGAGGCGCTGGGGTACCTGTAGGGCCGGGGCTGGAAGGCTGGTAGCCTGGTAGATTGGTAGATTGGTAGATTGGTGCACACAGTCTACCAATCTACCACTCTACCAATCTACCAGCCTTCCGGTTTTTAGTGAACTGTGATATAATAATCCCAACAGACCTAGGAGTAGGTGACAACCGTGGGATTTCTGGACCGGATTCGGGGGAAAAAGCGGGGCAAGCGGGTCGTGTTCCTGGGGCTGGACGGCACGCCCTACACCTTTATGCAGCGGCTGATCGCCGAAGGCAGGGCACCGAACGCGGCACGGCTGGCAGAGCGGGGCAGCCTGCTGCGGATGGAGTCGACGTGGCCCTGGGTGTCGTCGGTGGCGTGGAGCACGATGATGACCGGGGTCAATCCCGGCAAGCACAACATCTTTGGATTCATCGACAGGGACCCGGCGACGTACAAGCAGTTCATCCCGACAGGGCGCAACATGGAGGCGCGGACGCTGTGGGAGGTGCTGAGCGACGCGGGTAAACGGGTGATCGTGGTCAACGTGCCCGTCACTTATCCACCGCGGCCGGTGAACGGGATCATGGTGAGCTGCTTTCTGAGCCCGTCACTGGAAAAGGCGGTCTATCCCGCCGATTATCTTCCCACGCTGCAGTCGTTGGGCTATATCGTAGATGCCGATCCCTGGAAGGCGCGCGAGTCGAAAGAGCTGGCACTGGAAGAGGTGAACAAGGCGCTCGACGCGCGGCTGCGCACGCTCTTTTACCTGTACGACAAAGAAGAGTGGGATTACCTGCACGTGCACATCATGGAGACGGACAGGCTGCACCACTTTTTGTGGCAGCAGATGGAAGAGGCGCACTCGACCTACGCGCCGGCCTTCTACGACGTCTACCGGCGCATCGACGACGCGCTGGGCGAGGTGGAAAGGCGGCTGGACGACCAGACGACGCTGGTCTGGATGGCGGACCACGGCTTTTGCACCATCAAAAAAGAGGTGTACGTCAACAAGTGGCTGGCAGACAAGGGCTGGCTGCGGCTGCGCAGCGTGCCACCCGACAGAAAGAAGGGGCTGGACGAGATCGACCCGTCGTCGGTGGCGTACAGCCTCGACCCGGGACGGGTGTTTATCCGCGTGCGCGGGCGCGAGAAGGAAGGGCCGGTGGCGCCGGGCGCCGAGTACGAGGCGCTGCGCGACGAGATCGCGGCCGCCGCGCTGGCGCTGCGCGACCCGGACGACGGCGCCCCGATCTTTCAGCAGGTGTTCAAGCGCGAGGAGCTGTATCATGGCCCGCACCTGGAGCAGGCAGCGGACCTGATCCTGGCGCCACACGACGGCTATGACCCGAAGGGGCCGTTGTACAAAGAGGAGCTGACTTACAAGGGCGACGAGCTGGTGGGGATGCACACGCACCACGACGCCATGCTCTACCTGGGCGGGCAGCAGGTGGCGCAGACACGGTTCTCCGTCCTCGACGTGATGCCCACGGTGCTGGACCTGATGGAGGTGCCGGCGCCGTCGAACCTGGACGGCGCTTCCCTGTTGTAGACACTGCTGTCACCTTGATGTTCGTTACACGGAGATACAGAGAGTAGTCACAGAGATACACGGAGAGGGGAGAGGGAAAGCTCCGGGCATCGGAGTGGAACCGGAACTGGTTGTCGAGCAGCGTGGCTTCTATCGGGAGCCACGCTCTTTTTTGTGGACAGAAGGAGAAGTGGATGAACAACAAAGTGCTGCGCCTGGCGGTGGCAGCGGGCGCTGTGGGGGTGATGGGCGTTGTCCTGGCGGGGATGATGCTCCTGTTGGCCAGGCCGAGTGCGTCACAGGTGCAGCAGGCGCCGACGCCACCTGTCGCAGCGCGGCAGGTGCAGCAGCCCGCGCCAACGCCCGCGGCCCTGCTGCCGCTGGTGGCGCGAGGCTGGCCGCCGGAAGCGCCGCCGGCCGATGGCTGGCTCCAGTACTTGAACCAATACCGGGCGATGTCGGGTCTGCCGCCGCTGGCGGAAAACCCGGAGTGGAGTGCGGGCGCGGCGCTGCACGCGCGCTACATCGTCAAGAACGACGTGGTGACGCATATCGAGGACCCGGCGAATGCGTGGTATACGCCCGCGGGAGCGGCGGCGGGCGAGGCGAGCAACGTGATGGGCAGCACGAACGTGGACGCGCCGGATGGGTATGCGATCGACACCTGGATGCAGGCGCCCTTTCACGCCGTGGGCATCCTCGATCCGGAGCTGGCGACCACCGGCTTTGGCAGCTATCGCGAGGCGGGCGGCTACCTGGCCATGGGCGCGGCGCTCGACGTGATCCGCGGCCTGGAGACGGTGCCGGCGACGGTGACCTTTCCGATCTATTGGCCGGGCGATGGCGAGACGGTGGCGCTCAGCGAGCACCGTGGCGAGTACCCGGATCCGCTGTCGAGCTGCCCCGGATACAGCGTGCCGGCGGGCCTGCCGCTCTTGCTGCAGATCGGCCCCGGCGACCTCTCGCCCACCGTGACCGACCACTCGTTGGTGGGGAACGGGCAGCCGCTGGAGCACTGCGTGTTCGACGAAACGACGTACGAGAACCCGGACGCGACGCTGCAGGCGCTGGGGCGCGCCGTGCTCGCTGCGCGCGACGCGATCGTGCTCATCCCGCGCTTGCCGCTGAGTGTGGGCACGACCTATACCGCGTCGATCACGGTCGACGGCGTGGCGTACACGTGGTCCTTTTCTGTAGCCGAGCTGGCGCCGGGGGCCAGAAGTGCGCCGGCAGAGGGGGTGGGCCTGAACGCGATCCCACCGCGCCCTGATTTGTGGCGAACGCCCTAGTCTGATATAATCGGGCCATGAGCGTGGCGCCGGGCAGGCGGTGACGAGGGGGCATCGCGGCCCCCGGCCTGGCGATCCTTGCATGGAGGCGGGTGCGTGACAGGTGGACCGGGTGAATGCCACAGGCGGCGGCTGGCGGCGGTGTGCGGCCGTTATTGTGGGACGTGTGAAGTGTACGTCGAGGAGGAGTGCTGCGGCTGTGGCTACTGCCTGGGGCGGTCGTGCGACTGCGACGTGTTTGTGTGCTGCGTCGTCGAGCGCGGCCTGGCGCACTGCGGGCTGTGCCTCGACTTTCCGTGCCAGCTTTTTCTGAGCCACGCGCCGGCGCGCGAGGTGGCGGTGCGCATCAAGGCGCTCTATTACCGGGCAGAGATCGGGACGGAGCGGTGGCTGGACGAGCAGGAGCAGGCGGGGGGGGGGGAGTCGTAGCGGGCGCCGAGGCAAGCTCGGCAAGCAGATCTCCCAGCTCCCCATCCGTCACGTTCGAGGCGCCTTGCGGTTGGCACCAAGTCAAATGCGTTTATCCTGGTTGGCTTGCACGACAGACGCATTTGGCTTTGCACATACCCGGTCTGGTGGAGGCCCGAGCTTACACCGGGTCGCTCCATCCGCCCAACGTCCCCGACCAAGGTCGGGCCTCCATCTTGTCCGCGAGTTCCTATGCGTTCGCCCTCGGTTGGCCTGGCGTGGTGCTTGACATACTGTTCGCGGCTGTGTTACAATCGAGAGCGTTGCTTCGAGGGTGATGATCCAGAAAGCGCGATGGGAGGCAGCGAAATAACAGGCAATACTCGGCATCCAGCAATGCACAGCGGGGAGACGGCGCGGCCCGGCTCCCTCTCCGTTCTCCTGTTGCTGGCCCTGGCGGTCGTCGCGCTCGCGCTGCGTTGGCACTATGTGCAGGAGATCAGCCTGTTCGTGGACGAGTTTGTGACCGCCTGGGCTGCGCGCATCGTGCCGCGCACCGGCCTGCCGATCTTTCCCTCGGGCAACGTCTATCCCCACGGATTTCTGTTCACCTACCTCGAGGTTCCTTTTGTGCTGGGCGAGTTCGACGAGACGCTGGCGCGCATCCCCGCCCTGCTCGTCGGCCTGGCGGCGCTGCCCGCCGCCTACCTGATCGGCCGGCGGATGCTGTCCGAGCAGGCCGGGCTCGTCGCCGCCGCGGCGATGGCCGTCGACCCCGAGTTTATCATCTGGGGCAGCCGGGTGCGGATGTACGCCCTGCTGCAGCTTCTGTCGCTGATGGCCATCTACTTCTATTATCGCGGCCTGGCCGAGGACAGGCCGGCCTACCGTTACGCCGGGATGGGGCTGGTCGTGGCTGCCATCTTTACCCACGCGGAGGCGGCCTTTCTGCTGCCGGTGCTGGGGGTGGCGACGCTGCTCGCGCTGCCGTGGCGGCGGCTGTGGCGGTGGAGTGTAATCCTGCCCCTGGCCCTCGGGGCGGCAGGCGCCGTGGGCTTTTTTCTGATCGCCAACTTTGGCCAGCCGGGACACCTGGGCACACTGGAGCAGGAAGGGCGCTCGTATTTGAACCTGACCGGTGACCTGGTGAGCGGGGTGATGACGTTCGCACCGGTATTCACCGCCTGGCACCGCCTGCCGCTCACGCTGCTGGCCCTGGTGGGCCTGGTGTTTCTGGTTCGCCCCAGGCTCGACGCGCGTGGAGCGCTGCTCTATCTGTACGTCGTGTTCGGCGGCTTTGTGGCGCTGGTCATCCTGCTCGCCGGCGCGACTTGGGAGCGAGAGCGCTACCTGTTCTTGATCCTGCCCCTCTTTTTTCTGATCGGCGGCGAGGTGTCGCGGCGGCTGCTGGTCAGGGTGCCGGTGCGCCCGGCGTGGCGGCAGTGGCAGCCGGCAGCCGTGGCGGCGCTCACCGCGCTCTATGTGGGCCTGGCCGGCGCGCCTGGCGCCTATACGCAGGAGTGGGGCTACGACCGGGCCTTTCGTTACCTGCAGGGCGAGTTTGACGCCGCAGCCGGCGACAGGCTGGCGACGTCGATGAGCACGGCGGCCATGCTCTACCTGGGGCGGAACGACGCGTTCACGATCCAGCAGGGGTACGAAGAGTACGTGGTGGTGGCGCCCGGCACCGGCGTGCCGGTGGACCTGTGGACCGCTACGCCGGTGGTGACCAGGACGGCCGATTTCGTCAGCCTGCTCGACGCGGCGCCCAGGCTCTGGTTCGTGGTGGACGGGTGGCGCTTTCAGACGCGCTACGAGCCGGCGTTCATCCTGACGGTGCTGGAGCAGATGGAGATGGTGTACGACGAGCGGGGGGTGATGGTGTTCCGCGGCTCGGGCTATGAGCCACGAGCAGAGCCGGCTTTCGAGCGCTCTGTGGGCGCTGCTTTCTACGACGCACTGAGCCTTGACCGCTTTGGCCTGTCGACGGCCGAGCCGGCGGCGGGCGACGTGCTCGAGGTCACGCTCTACTGGCAGGCATTGGCCGGGGCCGGCCCGGCGTACACCACGTTCCTCCACCTGGTGGCGGCCGACGGCAGCGGCGTGGCGGGCATCGACGAGCCGGTCCTGGGGGGCGCCTACCAACCGGCGCTCTGGCCCACGGACGTCGCACTGCCCGACAGGCACCGGCTGACGATCCCGGCCGGTCTGCCGCCCGGGCGCTACCGCCTCGATGCCGGGCTCTATCCCTCGGGCGAGCTGGCGGTGGAGTTTGCCGAGCGGGTGGCGCTGGCCATGCTGGAGATTGGCACCGCACCGGCAGCAGAGCCAGAGGTGCGCTCCGGCGCGCTGTTTGGAGACGAGATCGAGCTCGTGGGGTACGACCTGGAGCAGGCAGGTGGAGCCTGGCGCGTGAAACTCTACTGGCAGGCCATCGCCCCCGTGACGCGCGACTATACCGTCTTTGTCCACCTGGTGGACGCCGCGGGCCAGATCGCCGCCCAGGACGACCACCCGCCGGGCGGCACCTTTTTCCCGACGTCGACCTGGCTGCCCGGCGGCGTGGTGACAGACGAACACCAGGTGCCGCTGCCGGAGGGTGACGGCGGGGGCTATGCGCTGCGCATCGGGCTGTACGATCCCGAGACGAACGAGCGCCTGGCGGTGGTCGACGGCGGCGAGCCGGCCGGAGAGTATGTCACGGTGCCGCTCGACAGGCAGGGGACGCCATGACCAGCGCCCCCGCGGTCGCCATACCGGACGTCGATCGCCGGCCGGCCGCCGCCTCCTGGCTCGCCGCCCACTGGCCCGCCCTGGCCGTCGGGCTGTTGATCGCCGCCTACATTGCCTTTTTCGGCACGCTCACGGTGCGCCAGCACGACGCGTTCGAGACGACGGCATTCGACCTGGGCAACGTCGACCAGGCGGTGTGGAACACGCGCCATGGGCGCTTTTTCGCCATGACCAACATCGAGGGGCTGGAGAACCGCCTCGGCACCCACGTCGAGCCGATCCTGCTGCCGGTGTCGCTGCTTTATTTTGCCTGGAGCGATCCGCGGGCGCTGCTGCTGCTGCAGACGGTGGTGATTGCGCTGGGGGCGTGGGCCGTGTATTCGATCGGGCGGGGGGTATTCGGGAATCGGGCATCGGGGAACCGGGAAATCAGGGCCGAGGGATTTGGCGTGCGGGCCTTGCCGGTGGCGTTTGCGGCGGCGTACCTGCTCTTTCCGGCATTGCAGTCGGCCAACGTGTTTGATTTTCACGCGGTGGCGCTGGCGCCGACGTTTTTCCTTTTTGCCTTCTAT
>DATHUZ010000098.1:0-6061 GCA_035461725.1 Anaerolineae bacterium | reverse complement strand
GTGAGAAAAAGTCAAATCCCTCTATTTTCACGCCGCGGTGCGCTACCGCTCTGTTGGCGAGAGCCTCACTCGCTGCGACGCTCCACCCGGCAGGCGCTCGATTACTCCGCGCGCCTCCAGATCAAGCTTGACCGTGGTCGTGTACCACATCGGCGACCCGTCAAAATCATCGAGCTTGCGCTCCACCGAGCTTGCCAGTCCCCGAAACGTCATCTCGCCATTTTCCTGCAACGAGTCGACGATCGCATTGCGCACCGCCTCGTACTTGTCACGGTCGATGTTCACGCCCTGCTTCCCCTCGGGATGTAGTGTCATCATTCGCTCTGTCACGGTTCTCTCCTTTTCAACAGTCTATCTGTGTCGCACCAACAGCGGTCGAAAACGGCAGCTCGACCTGGCAGTGACCTAGCGCAGCAACAGGTGGCTGTCTCCGAACTCGTGCCACAGATACCCTTCGCGCACCGCCTCGGCGTAGGCCGACCGCACCCTGCCGGCACCTGCGACCGCGTATAGCATGGCCAGGTGGCTGGCGAGTGGATCGTGAAACCCTGTGAGCAGGCCGTCGACCGTGTGCACGGGACGGCCGGGATGGACATAGATGCGCGTCATCCCCTCGCTGGGGCGCACGCGTTCCCCATCCCACGCCGACTCGAGGGCGCGCACCACCGTCGTGCCCACCGCCACCACCCGCCGGCCCGCCTCGCGTGCCGCGTTCACCGCGCGTGCCGTGCCAGCCGGCACGCAGAACGGCTCGGGCGACAGCACGTGCTCCTCGACCACGTCCGCCTCCACCTCCAGACTCGACACACCGGTGTGCAGCACCACGCCCGCCAGCTCGACGCCTCGCCCGCGCAGCGCGTCCACCACACGCGGCGTAAAGGGCCGGCCCGCCGACGGCATCTCGGCGCTTCCCGGCACCGCGGCAAAAAGGGTCTGGTATGCCGCCAGGGCATAGTTTCGATCCAGGTACGCGTAGCGGATCGGCCGCCCGCAGCACGCCATCGCGGCACGCGCGTCGCCGTCGAGGCGCACGAACCAGAGGCGGGGCAATCCCGGATAGGGCGTCACAAAGTGCACGCGCACGTCGATCGCCTGCGCGACCGCACCGGGTGCCAGCGGTAGGGGCCCGGGCCGGCTCTCGCTCCACCGTGGCTCTGCCAGCCATAATCCTCTGCCGAGATCCGTCGCCAGGTTGAGCAGGAAGGCGCCCGCTGGCCCCTTCGCCCGCAGGCTCGCCGCCAGCGTCGCACTCCGGTTGACGACCAGCAGATCGCCGGGATCGAGAAAGCGTGGCAGGTCACGAAAGAGAGTGTGCTCGTGACCCGCCGCCGTGCTGACCATGAGCCGGACCTCGTCACGTGCCAGGCCGCGCGCCTCTGGCGGAGCCGTCGCCTGCAGCGAGTCGGGTCGCTCGAAAAACAGCTCCTCGCGCTTCACGCCGGCACCTCCCAACGGTCGGCCTGGGCCTGAAAGCGCGCGCCACTCACCGCCAGAGGATCCTGCCCGAGCAGCCATCCCCAGAACGGAAGCGTCACCTCGGGCAGCGGCCGGTCGGAAATGTCCTCACCCGGAAAGGCATCCTGGTGCATCTGGGTGCGCATGTCGCCCGGATCGACGCTCACCACACCCACCCTGTCGCCGCGCAGCTCGTTGGCGAGCGTGCGCGACACCAGGTCGAGCGCCGACTTGGTGGCGCCATAGCCTCCCCACCCCTCGTAGCCACCGGCGGCGGCGTCGCTGGAGATATTGACCACCAGTCCCCTGCTCGCGCACAGCAGCGGCAGCGCCAACTGCACGAGTCCCACCGGCGCGACCAGGTTTACCTCTATCACGCGGCGCAGCTCGTCGAGCGGATAGTCGGCGAGCGCCGGCATGGGGCTCGGGCCGAGTGCCGACGCGTTGTTCACCAGCAGGTCGAGGCGGCCAAGCGACTCGGCCGCTTCCACGAGCTGCCGGCGATGCCTGGCCTCGGTCACGTCGCCGGGCAGGGCCAGCACGCGCCCGCCATAACTCTCCAGCTCGCCTGCCACCTCCTTTAGCTCGGCGGCGCCGCGGGCGGTAAGCACCAGGTCATAGCTCTGGCGCGCCAGAAAAGTGGCGATCACTTTACCCAGTCCCCTGCTGGCACCCGTCACCAGGGCGGCGTTTCTCATCGCATAAGAATTCCGATTCGTCATCTCGTCCTCCTCAGCGGCAGCGTGCGAGCGGCCACTGCTTTTCATCAACCAGTCTGACCCGATCCTACCACGAAACAAGGCCCACCGCATCGTGCGATGGGCCAGTCTATAACCTGTACAAACGTACAGGCATCTACCTTCGTGCAGGCGTGTACCTTCGTGCAGGCGCGTGCTTACAGGTCAATGAGCCCCCTCTGAGCGGCAAGCGCGACGGCCTCGGTGCGGTTGTCGGCGCCGAGCTTGCCGAGGATCGAGCTGACGTGAAACTTGGCGGTGCGCTCGGTAATCACCAGGTCGGTGGCGATCTCTCTGTTCGTCGCGCCGCGTGCCAGCAGGGCGAGCACCTCCAGCTCGCGTGGGGTGAGCGGCTCGATCCCCTCGCTGACCTGGCGCAGCAGCTTGGACGCGACGATGGGCTGGAGCAGCGACGCGCCGCCATGGACGATCCGAATGGCACGAAAGATCTCTTCGCGCGGTGCACCCTTGAGCAAATAGCCCCGGGCACCGGCCTGCACCGCGCTCACGATCCGTTCGTCGGTGTCGTAGGCGGTCAGCACCACCGCCCTCGCGTCAGGCGCCACACCCGGCAGGTGCCGCAGCACCGCGACACCGTCCATACCGGGCATCTCCAGGTCGAGCAGGATCACGTCGGGCTGCAGCGCCGCTGCCAGCTCGAGAGCCTGGGCGCCCGTCCCCGCCTCGCCCGAGAGGACCATGTCCGGCTGGGTGGCGAGCATGGCGACGAGGCCATCGCGCACCACGGGGTGGTCGTCGACGACGAGCAGGCGGATCGGATCGGCCATCACTCCGGCTCCAGTGGCACGACGACCTGCACCCGCGTCCCCTCGCCGGGCGTGCTTTCCAGGCGCAGCCTGCCGCCCAGCAGCCTGGCACGCTCGTTCAGGCCCACCAACCCGTACCGCCCGGCCGCCACCTCGTCTGGGTCAAAGCCGCGCCCGTCGTCCTCGACGACGAGACGCACTTCGGCCGGCGTGGCCGTGAGGCTCAAGATCACGTGCCGGGCGCCGGCGTGGCGGGCGACGTTGTTCAAGGCTTCCTGCGCAATGCGGTAGAGACCCACCTCCACGCGGACAGGCAGCGGCCGGCCGGCGCCGATGACCTGCAGGTCGACCTCGACGCCATGCCTGGCCGTCCAGCCGTCGAGCAGCGCGCGCAGCGCGTCGATCAGCCCCTGCCCTTCGAGTGGGGCGGCGCGCAGGTCGAGCACCGATCTGCGCGTCTCATCCAGGTTGGCACGCGCCAGCGCAAGCGCGTCCTGCACCGCCTGCCGCACGCGCGCCGGATCGGCACCCGCCTCGGCGAGGAGATCCGCGGTTTCGAGCTTGAGCGCGATGGCGGTTAGGCCCTGGGCCAGCGTGTCGTGGATCTCGCGCGCCAGCCGGTTCCGCTCCTCGACGGCGACCATCTCGGCGCTCCTGGCATAGAGCCGCGCGCGCTCGATGGCGATGCTGAGCAGGTCGCCGATGGTGTGCAGAATACGCAGATCCTCCGCCGACAGCTCGCGCCACTCAGGGCTCGCGACGTTCAGCACGCCCAACTTGCGCCGCTCCCCGCCGCGCACATGCCCGCCCGGGGCGTAGAGCGGGATACTGGCGTGGTAGCGCAGGCCGTCTGTCCCGTCCACCAGGTTTTGCAGTCGGCTGCAGGTGATCACGTTCACGTTGGCCGCGCCGCGCAGGTCGCCCTGCCTGTACGTATCGAGGCAGTAGCACCAGCCCTCCATGCGTGCTGGGTTGTTCGCCAGCGCCGGAGGCAGGTTGAGAGACGCGGCCAGGTACGATTCCTCAGTGCCCTCGCTCAGCAGCCAGATCCAGCCCGTCTGGAGATCGAGGAGCTCTGCTGCGCGCACCAGGGTTGTCTGGAGCGCCTGGTTGATGTCGACCGAGTGATTCAACGCCTCGGCGACGGCGTTAAGAATGGCTAGCTCGCGGTTGCGCCGTCGCAACTGCGCCGCATCCGATTGGAGCCCAATCGTGTCAGGCATCGCCCAGTCCTACTCGTCGATGGTTGAGTTGTCACCAATTCTATCATTGAATTCATCCCGTGTCAAGCAGATGCGTCTCAGAAAAGCCGTACAGAGCGGGCCGAGATTGACCACGACCCGGAGATGTGCTAAGATCGTTGTGCTGTCGATGGGGCGCCGGCGGCGCACCGTCCCGAGCCCTCGCGCTGCTCAGACAGACAGGAAGGAGTGACACCGAGCCGATGCACAAGATACAGGTCGACCGCTACTCTCTGCTCGAGGGCGCGCGCCGCGCGCGAGGGATGGCCGTCGTGATCGACGTCTACCGCGCCTTTACGTCGGCGGCGTTCATGCTGCACCTCGGCGCGTCCGAGATCGTGCTGCTGGCCGATCCTGACGACGTGCTGCGTCTGAAGCGCGACGAGGGGTGCTTGGCCGTGGGGGAGGTAGACGGCCGGATGGTCGAGGGGTTCGACCTGGGCAACTCGCCCGCGGCGGTATTGGCGGCGGGACGCAAGATCCTGGCCGGCCGGCGCGTGGCGCAGCGAACATCGGCCGGAGTGCAGGGCGCGGTCGCCGCCGCACAGAACACCGATGCCGTGCTGCTCGGCAGTTTTACCACCGCCGTGGCCATCGCGCGCTATGTGCGACAGTTGTCACCCTCACCCGGCACGGTGTCGCTGGTCGCGATGGGTGCGGCAGGGCTGGAGCATTCACCCGAGGACGAGGCGTGCGCCGCCTACCTGGCTCATCTGCTCGTTGGGACCCCGTATGATCACGTCGCCGCCCTTGAGGAGATCATTGCACACGAAGCGACACAAAAGTTCCTGCGCGGCGAGGAGGCTCACTATCCGCGCGCGGACCCGCTCTACTGCCTGCAGCGCGACCTGTTCGATTTTGTGCTGCTCGCGACGCGGGCAGAAGGCCACCTGGTGGCGCGCAGGGTAGAGGTGCCACTGTAGGAGAGTAAAAGCGACGATCGACTCCAAGGTCTCGGCCTCGATCTTGAAATTCCACCGCGAACGTGTTACAATAGGGGCGTGAGTGGAAGGGATAAGCGAGTGCTCTTGATCGCCGGCGACTGGCAGTTCCGGGCGCTGGTGCGCGCGCAGTTGATCGAGACCGGCTACGAGGTGATCGCCTTTCCCCGCCTGGACGTAGCTCTGGCCTACCTGATGCGCGGCCCGCGGCGAGAGGACGGCACTCAACCGGCGGCGACGATCGTCGACCTCACCGAGCTGGACGCCAGCCTGGCGATGCTGGTGGACTTGTGGCGGCTCACGGATCAGGCACCGCTCTTGTTGTGCGGCGGTATCCTCGACCGGACACTACTCCAGTCAGAGAAACTGCCGCCGGCACATGTGCTGAGGCGCCCCTTTTCTGTGGGCGACGTGGTAAACGAGGTCAGGAGGATAGACAGGTGGTCGAGCAGCAAAGCAGCCGGCGCGTAGCATGCCAGGCAGCCATTTCGCTGCTGCTGACACTTCTCGTCGCGTGCGCAACACCATCCCCTACCCCATTGCCCACCGGGACAGAAAGCGCCACGGCGTCGGCCGCGGCACCGGCCAGCGAAGATGAACGGCTGGAGGACAGAATGCAGATGGTAGACCGCCAGATCCGGCGCCGAGGGATCACAGACGAGGATGTGCTGGCAGCGATGGAGCGCGTGGCCCGCCACGAGTTCGTCCCCGGCGAGTACCAGTCGCAGGCGTATGCCGACCACCCCCTGCCGATAGGCTACGGCCAGACCATCTCGCAGCCCTACATCGTGGCCCTGATGACCGAGCTGCTGCAGTTGGAGCCGGCACACCGCGTGCTCGAGATCGGCACCGGCTCCGGCTACCAGGCGGCGGTGCTGGCACGGCTGGTGCGCGAGGTTCACACGATCGAGATCATCCGG
>DATHUZ010000097.1:0-5238 GCA_035461725.1 Anaerolineae bacterium | reverse complement strand
TTATCCGTTGTTGTTTCAGATTTTTCACCCTATCGGAAAGCGGGAACACCCTGTGAGAAACTCCCTGGCACAACCAAAAAACGCGAGAAAACGTACCTTTTTCCCGCTTATCCCCCTTCTCTACATCGGGATCATCGGGATCATCGGGAACGGGCCCAAGTGCGACGCACCTGCCGTCGAGGTGCGCTGCACTTCGCCAAAGCCAAGTACGTTCACCCTGGGTTGGCGACGTCACTTTACGTTCTCAAACCGTTGCAACCTGAATTGCCCTGTAGGCTCGCTTGTGTTATAATTCTCCCCACTCGTTCGGCGTGGAGAAAGAGATGGAGCTCGTCGCGCAGCGTTCCAAAGCCGAGATCATTGCCTCGTACCGCGATCACGTCTCGTCGGGCAAGGCCGACTTCTTTGCCGCCTACGGCATGGACTTTATTCCTGGCCGCCGCGAGGGTGTGCGCTTGTGGGACGTGTCGGGCGACAAGAACCTCATCAACTGCCACTGCAACGGCGGCGTCTTTAACCTCGGGCACCGCCACCCCGCCGTGGTCACCGCGCTCAAGCGCGCTCTCGACGAGCTCGACATCGGCAACCACCACCTCATCTCCGAGCAGCGCGCCGCCCTGGCGCAGCGCCTGGCCCGGCTCGCCCCGGGCGACATGCCCTACAGCGTATTTGCCGCTGGCGGCGGCGAGGCCATCGACTTGGCGCTCAAGCTCGCGCGTGCTCACACCGGCCGCGCCGGCATCCTGTCGGCCAGCGGCGGCTACCACGGCCACACCGGCCTCGCCCTCGCCGCGGGCGACGCCCAATATCGCGCTCCATTCGGTCCCATGCCGCCCGGCTTCCGGCAGGTGCCCTTTGCCGACCTCGAGGCACTCGATGCCGCCCTCGACGAGGACACCGCCGCCGTAATCCTGGAAACCGTGCCCGCCACCCTTGGCATGCCGGTCGCGCCGCCCGGCTATTTCGAGGCCGTGCGCGCTCTCTGCGACCGCGACGGCGCGCTGCTGATCGTCGACGAGGTGCAGAGTGGGCTGGGCCGCACCGGCAAGCTGTGGGCCATCGAGCATTGGCCCGGCGTGCAGCCCGACATCCTGGTCACCGGCAAGGGGCTGAGTGGCGGGATCTACCCCATCGCCGCCACCTGCTACCGCGCGCCGCTCAACCCCTTCCTCCACGACAACCCCTTCATCCACATCTCCACCTTTGGCGGCGCCGAGGTGGGCTGCCCCGTCGCGCTCGAGGTGCTGGCCCTCACCACCCACCCGGCGTTCCTCAAGCATGTCCGCGAGCTGGCGGCGCTTCTCGCCTCCGGGTTCGACCTGCTCCGCGCCCGCTATCCGGAAACGCTGGTCGACGTGCGCCAGCTCGGCACCATGATCGGCCTCGTCTTTCCCGACGAGATGTGCGGCCCACTGATGAGCAAGCTCATGTTCGACGAGGGGGTCCTGGCGATCTATGCCAACAACGACCGCCGCGTTCTCCAGTTTCTGCCGCCGTTGATCATGACCGGCCTGGAGGCCGAGGAAGCCCTCGGTGCCCTCGATAGGGCGCTCGCCGCGCTCAGCCGGATATACGGCTGGCGCGTCGAGCATTGATCGGGGCGAGCCATCATGCCCGTGACGATCGACACCCTGTACGAGTTACAGCAGCTATACGCCGCGCCCGGCACCCGGGCCGCGGCCGTGCAGCGCGCGGCCGCCGTTCGCAGCGATGACCTGGCCTCCTGGCTGTCGGCCCACGTTGGCAACCCTGCCGCCGAGGCCTACCTGCTCCACCTCTTTGACGCCGCCTCCTGCGCATCGCCCGGCGGCCCCCGCTGCTACCACCGCTTCTACCGTGAGCTGACCCTGCGCCTGCACCCGAGTCTCCACCGCAGCGTCATCGGCGCCGGAGAGATCAGCCAGGTGGCCGTCGTCGCGGGCAGCGCCTTTTCCTGCTGGCGCCACCCTGGCACCGGCCGGCTGATGCCCGTCGTCTATAAAAAGATGCCGCCCTTTCTCGACAGGGCCGCCGCCCAGGAGTACGTGGGCTGGTATCTTGCCTACAACCAGACCCTGCGCGATCGAGTCGGCATCCACGTGCCCCACTTTGACGCTCGCATCGTCGAGCGTGCGGGCTGTGCCATCATTTATGTCATCCAGGAGCGTCTCCCCTCCGATTCTGTGTGCCACGTCATCCTGCGCCAGGCCAGCCCGGCGGCGGCACGCCGCCTTTTCCGGCTCATCCTGCAGCAGTACGAAAAGCTGTATCACTACGACCGCGACCGGTCGGCGAGCGACCACCAGGTTGGCCTCGACGGCCAGAGCCCCAACTGGGCCGTGCTGGGCTACGACGGCGATCCTGAAGCCATCGCCGATCAGCCGCTGGCCTACCTCGACACCAACGTGCCCATGCTGCGCGTCGACGGCCGCGACGTGGTGAGCGCCGACATGTACTTCCAGTCCTTGCCCGGCGCGGCGCGCTGGCTGCTCAAGCGCCTGAAACTCGACGAGGAAGTCATGGATCGCTACTTTCATCTGCGGCTGATCCTCCTCGACTTTTTGGGCAACCTCATCGTCCAGCACCGGCCCGACCTTGTGCCCCCTCTGGTAGAGATGAGCAACGATGCACTCGCCGGCCCACTCGCCGCTGCCGGCCTGGCGCCCTTTACCACCGCCGAGGTCGTCAAGTACTACCGTTCCGACGTCAAGATCTGGCGCCTCTGGCGATCGCTCAAGCTGCTTGGAGCCGTCTCCGACGGTGTGAGCGCCGGCCACTGGCGTGACCTCTTCCGCATCGGCCAGATCTATTACATCTGGACCCGGCCCATCTTTGACTAGAAAGGACCAAGCATGCTTCATCTCTTTCTGATCCCCGCCATCGCCGTCACCGTCAGCCTGACCGTCTGGGCCCAGTTTCGCCACGACGACCGCCAGGTCTACCTCTGGAAGCCCCTCTCCACCGTCCTGGTCATCGCCATCGCCCTCCTGTCGCTGCCACAGCCCGAGGCGCGCCCCGCCTTTACCTGGTGGGTCACCGCCGGCCTCGTCCTCTCCCTCGGCGGCGACGTGGCGCTCATGTTCAAGTCCTCCCGCGCCTTTCTCGTCGGCCTCGTCCTCTTTCTCCTCGCCCACATCGCCTATGCCGCCGGCTTTACCCTCTTCAACGGCTTTCACCCGCAGGACCTCGTCACCGCCGTCGCTTTACTCATCATCGCAGTCCCCATCTACCTCTACCTGCGCCCCGGCCTGGGCCGGATGCACACGCCCGTCGTCCTCTACATCCTCGTCATCCTCGTCATGGTCCACCGCGCCCTCTCCACCTTCTTTGGCGACACCTTTACCACCACCCAGGCGTGGCTCCTGTCACTCGGCGCCATCCTCTTCTTGCTGTCCGACCTGATCCTCGCGGTCGACCGCTTCCGCCACCCCTTCGAGCTGGGCCGTCTCCGTCTCCACCTCTACTACGCCGGGCAGATCCTGATCGCCCTTAGCACCCACTACTTTGCCGGATAGGAGAGACCCATGCCCCAAATCGAGCTGCTCGGTCGCTTTGCTATCGCTCTCCTGGTCGGCGTGTTGATCGGGATGGAGCGAGAGCACGCCCGCCTCCAACAAGAGATCAAGGCGTTCGCCGGCGTGCGCACCTTCCCCCTCATCGGCCTGCTCGGCTGCGCCGCTGCCCTCCTTGCCGACAGGACCGGCGGGCTTGCCTTTGGCATCGTCCTTTTGTTGGTCGGCGCTCTAATCGCCATCTCCTACGCCGTCGCCGCGCGCCAGGGCCACGTGGGCCTGACGAGTGAAATGGCCGCCGTCGTCGTCTTTGTATGCGGCGCCCTGGCCTTTTGGGACCACCTGGAGCTGACCGCCGCCCTCGCCGTAGCTACGTTTGGCTTTCTCACGCTCAAGCCACAGATCCATGGCATCGTGCGCCGCATCTCCAACGAGGACCTGTACGCCGCGCTCAAGTTCGCCATCATCTCGCTCATCGTGCTGCCCGTGCTGCCGAATGAAAACTATGGCCCACCCCCCTTCGACGCCTTCAAACCCTACCGCACGTGGCTCATGGTCGTCTTTATCTCGGGCATCAGTTTTCTCGGCTACGTGCTGATCAAGATCGTCGGTCCACGGCGCGGCATCGGCCTCAGCGGACTGCTCGGCGGACTCGTCTCGAGCACGGCCGTCACCCTCAGTTTCTCAGAGCGAAGCCAGGACCACCCGGAGCTGTCGCGCACCTTTGCCCTGGCCATCACGCTCGCCTGGACGGTCATGTTTGGCCGGGTCCTGATCGAGGTCGCCGTGCTCAACCAGGCGCTGCTCTGGTACGTATTGCTGCCCGTCGTCGCGGCGATGGCCGCCGGCCTCTTCTTTTCGGCCATCTACTATTTTCGGCGCCAGGGAGACGACGACGGAGACGTCACCGTCGCGAACCCGTTCGAGCTCGGTACCGCCATCAAGTTCGGCCTGCTCTATGCCGTCGTCCTCGTCGTCTCCAAGGTTGCCGAATACTATTTTGCCGACACCGGCCTTTATATTGCCAGCGTTGTCGCCGGCGTAGCCGACGTCGACGCCATCACCATCTCGATGGCCCAGTTATCCGGGCCGAATGCCACGATTGCTTTGCCCACCGCCGCGCGCGCCATCGTGCTCGCGGCCATCTCGAATACCGTCGTCAAGGGCGGCATCGCCCTCAGCGTCGGATCGGGCAGTCTCCGGCGTGCGCTCGTGCTGCCACTCGTCGCGATGCTGACCATCGCCGTCGCGCTCGCCTTTTTCGCGTTTTAACGGTTCCTGTTCACTCACACACAGAGGAGGAGAAAGTGTTCGACGATTTCAAAGAGTTCATCAAGCGTGGAAGCGTCGTCGACATGGCCGTCGGCATCATCATCGGTGCCGCATTTACCACCGTTGTCCAGTCTCTGGTCAACGACATCATCATGCCGCCCATCGGGCTTCTGACAGGCGGCGCCGACTTTTCAGACCTGTTCATCACCCTCGACGGCGGCAGCTATGCCAGCCTGGCCGACGCCCAGGCAGCCGGCGCCCCCACCATCAACTATGGCATCTTTATCAACAACCTGATCATCTTTCTCATCGTCGCCTTTGCCGTCTACTTGCTCGTCCGCGCGTACCGGCGGCTCATAGAAAAAGAAGAGGTCAAGGAAGAAGTGGTGGAAGCGGTGACCACGAAAAAGTGCCCCGAGTGCCTGTCCGAGATCCCGCTCGAGGCACGCCGCTGCGCCCACTGCGCCGTCGTAGT
>DATHUZ010000096.1:0-2030 GCA_035461725.1 Anaerolineae bacterium | reverse complement strand
CCCACCGGTTTTGTCGCCGGCGTGGATCCCGACCCCGGCATGTTGGCGGTAGCCAGGGAGCTCGCACCCGCGGTCGAATGGCGCCAGGGCAGCGCCGAATCACTTCCCTATCCCGACCGCACCTTTGACGTGGTCGTCAGTCAATTCGGCCTGATGTTCTTTACCGATCGCGCCCGGTCCGTGCGCGAGATGCTCCGGGTGCTCGTTCCGGGCGGCACCCTGGGCGTCGTCGTGTGGGATCGACTCGAGAACGTGCCTGGCTATCGCATCGAGGTAGATCTGCTCGAGCGTTTGGCCGGCCAGCCCGCAGCCGACGCCGTGCGTGCACCGTTTGCGCTCGGCGATGCAGAGCAGTTGGCGGCGCTGTTTGAGGAGGCGGGCGTGGCAGTAGAGGTGACGACGCGAACCGGAACCGCCCGCTTCCCCAGCATCCGTTCCATGGTCGAGGCGGATCTCAGGGGCTGGCTGCCCGTCATGGGCGTTGTGCTGGAAGAGCAGCAGATGGAACGCATCCTGCAAGAAGCCGAGCGCGCGCTCGGCCGCTATGTGAACGGCGACGGGCAGGTTGTCTTTGACGCGCCGGGCCACATCATCACAGGGAGACGAAAATGAGGGGACCATCGCGGTCTGGGCGGACCACCGTCCTGGTGGCCTTTTCCATCCTGGTTCTGATCGGCGGCAGCAACGCCGTCGCCGTTCGCTTTAGCAACCTCGAGCTGCCGCCGTTCTGGGGCGCGGGGCTCCGGTTTGGCGTGGCGGCGCTCATCTTCTGGCTGGTTGTTCTCGCCCGGCGCATCGCCTTGCCCCGCGGGCGGACTCTGATGGCGGTCCTGCTGTACGGCCTGCTCGGCACCGGGTTGAGCTACGCGTTCCTCTACTGGGCCCTGTTGAGCGTGCCCGCGAGCTTTACCATGGTTGTGCTCGCCTTCGTGCCACTCATCACCCTCTTTCTCGCCTGGGCGCATCGTCTCGAATCGCTGAGCTGGCGCAAGCTGCTCGGCGCGCTGACAGCCATTGCCGGCATCCTGATCGTGGTCGGCGGCGGGCTGAGCACCCGGGCACCCGTTGCCTCTTTCCTCGCCCTCGTTCTCGCTGCCGCCTGCATCGCCGAGGGCGCGGTCGTGTTCAAGCTCTTCCCGCCCATGCATCCCGTCGCGGTCAACGCGCTGGCGCTCACCTCAGGCGCCGCGACACTCCTCGGCCTGTCCGCCCTGTTCGGCGAAAAGTGGATCGTGCCGTCGGCGGCCAACACCTGGGCCTCCTTTCTCTACCTCGTCCTTCTCGGCACGGTCATCCTCTTTTACCTCTACCTCTATGTCCTGGCCCGCTGGACGGCCTCGGCCACCGCGTATGCTTTTCTCCTCTTTCCCGTGGCCACCATTCCCCTCGGCGCGCTGCTCGCCGGGGAGGTCATCACCATTACGTTTCTCCTGGGCGGGGCACTCGGGCTCTTTGGTGTCTGGTTCGGAGCGATTGGCGGCTCGCCCCGCGCGACCGCTGTAGATTTGTCGCCTGTGGAAGAAGGGTGATGTCCCATCGTCCGCAGGCAGCGAAGGAGAAGAAACAGACATGCGGGCACCACACGCAGAGGGGTAGCGAACGTGCAACAAGTAACTTCAAAAGACGGCACACTCATCGGCTATGTGAGGCGAGGATGGGGTCGACCACTGCTGCTCGTCCATGGCACGACCGCGGATCATACACGCTGGGCTCTTGTCTCACCCTACCTCGAGCGGCATTTCTCTGTCTATGCTATGGACAGGCGCGGCCGGGGAGGCAGCGGCGATTCTCCCCACTATGACTTCTTACGCGAGGCAGAGGATGTGGCAGCAGTAGTGGACGCGATCGACGAACCGGTTTTTTTACTCGGTCATTCGTATGGCGCCACCTGCTGTCTGGAGGGAGCGCTGCTGACGGGCAACGTGTGCCGCTTGATTCTCTACGAGCCGGATGCCCCGACGGATCTGCCCGCTTTTCCCCAGGAAATCCTCGATCGGATACAAGCACTGATCGACGGTTGTGACTACGAG
>DATHUZ010000095.1:0-4344 GCA_035461725.1 Anaerolineae bacterium | reverse complement strand
AACGTTCGATGGAGAAGCGTGCGTGCATGAGATTGTGGGTCCTTTGCTTGCTCGTGGTGCTCGTCGCCATCGCATGTGGCTCCCACGCCGGCGAGCCACCGGAAGAGGCGCTCCCCGCCCTGCCTGAAGTGACCGTGGTGCAGGCAGGCGTCCCTCATCCCGCTGTCGCGGTCCAGTTCGGCCCGTGCCCCGACACCGTCGGACTCCTCTCGGGCACCGCCTTTTTCCCCGTGCCGGATATGGACGAGCCCGCGGCGCGCCAGTGGTTCGCCGATCCCACCTTTGGCACCTGCCTGGTGCGCCTCACCGACCGGAACGCCGACCTCGCGGAAGGCGACGCCTCTTCCGGCCTGGTGAACGAGTACGCCCGCGTCCAGGCGTTCAACGCCGATGGCAGCCACCTGGTGATCTATGGCACCGACGGCACCTGGTACCTGTACGACGCCCACACCTTCCTGCCGCTCCGTACCCTGCCCATCGGCGACGAGCCACGCTGGGACGCGTCCGACCCGAACCGCCTCTACCACCTGGCCGACACCCGCCTCCTCTGGTACGATGTCGCCACCGGCGGCGAGGACCTGGTCCATGATTTCTATGCGGATCTCCCGAGCCAGAATGTCAGCCGCGTCTGGACCCGGCACGAGGGCAGCCCGTCGCGCGACCGCCGCTATTGGGGCCTGATGGCCGAGGATGAGGAGTGGCTGCCGATGGCCTTTCTCGTCTATGACCGGGAGACGGACGCGGTCACCGTGCGCGACGTGCGCGATCTGCCGGGCATCGAGGAGGACGTCGACCACGTCACCATGAGCCCCCTCGGCACCTACTTTTTGGCTTCCTTCGACCGCGCGTGCGACGAGGGCCGGCTCGGCGACGACGCCCACCCGTGCGGCCTGATGGTCTATGACCGTGATCTTGCCGTGGGCAGAGGACTGCTGCGCCTCATCGGCCACTATGACGTCGCCCTCGACGCCGCGGGGCGCGAGGCGGTTGTTTACCAGGACATCGACACGGACGAGATCTCTATGCTCGACCTGGCTACGGGGCAGGTCACGCCCCTGTGGCCGATCGATTTCAGCCACACACCGATCGGCCTCCACTTTTCCGGCCTCGCCTACGACCGTCCCGGCTGGGCCGTCGTATCCACCCACGACGAGGACCCCGGTATTTATACCTGGATGGACGATCAGGTGTTTGTGATCGAGCTCCGGCCTGGCGGCCGCGTCGTGCGCCTGGCCCACACGCACTCTGTGCGGGACTATGACCAAGAGCTCGACTACTGGGCCGAGCCACAGGCCACCACCAACGTGGATCTGACGCGCATTCTCTTCCACACCAACTGGGGCCGCTCCGGCAGCGGCCAGGTCGATACCTACCTGATCGAGCTGCCTGCCGGCTGGATCGACGGGGACGCCGGCCCGGCAGCCTTCGCCACCGCCCCGCCGCCACCTACACCCACCACCGCTCCCGCCGCACCCGCCGCGGCGCAGGACACCGGGCAGGCCATCGTCGTCGATCACACCTGCACCGACCTGGCGCGCATCCCGCCCCAGTGGCTGGCAGCCGCCAGGGAGCGCGTGGTGTGGGCCTATGGCTCGACGTCGCACGGCACGCAGCTATGGGCCGGCGCCGACTATTTGAGCGAGCAGGTCGACCCCACTGCCTACGGCTTTTGCAGGGAGTGGGGCACCGCGCCGGCCCAGGCGTCGTGCCTGCGCATGGCCTACGATGATGGCTGGGGGTGGGACCCGGGCGAGTTCATGCGTATGGCCCGCGACCTGCTCGACGCCAACCCTTCGACAACCGCGTTCATCTGGTCGTGGTGCGGCGAGATGTCGGATGAGAGCACCGACGTCGAGCGCTACCTCGACATGATGGCTCAGCTCGAGACAGAATATCCCCACATCCGCTTTGTGTACATGACGGGCCACACCGACGGCGACAACGCGGTTCTCGACAGGAACAACGACCTCGTGCGCCGCTACGCGCGCGAGAACGGCAAGGTGCTGTACGATTTCGGCGACATCGAGCGCTACGACCCTGCCGGCAACTATTACCCCGATGCCGTCGACGCGTGCGATTGGTGCAGCGCCTGGTGCGATGATCACCCCGACGACTGCCGCGACCTGCCCGAATTTGATAACGGCTGTGCCCACTCACACGGCTTTAACTGCCGTCTCAAGGGCCAGGCGCTCTGGTGGCTGTCGGCCCGCCTCGCCGGCTGGGACAGCGCGGGCGACTGATCGGGCCGGCTGTACCCGTACCGCGCCCCGGGCGCCGCGCGGACCAGAGTCCATACGCATCAAGCGAAGCATCGACGAGTTACGGCCTCCATCTATGTGCGCACGCGTCGCCATCCTCTCGTCCCTGCGTGCCTGCGCCTCCGCGTTAAGGGCCTGTACCAAGCAGCCGCTCTTGCCGCGACCGCCGCCGCGCCCCGCCACCTCGTGCCACCGCCGGCGCCAGCGGTGGATCGTTATGCACTGCCTCTGCCAATGCCGCCGCCAGGATCGCCCGTCCCTCTCGCACCTGCCCCAGCGCGCCGACGTCCTCGTATTCCGCCGGCCAAACCGGTCGCACCACCCGGCCCGGCAGCCGCTCGGCCAGCTCGGCAGCGGCCGCATCGCCCGCCTCGTCCCGGTCGGTGGCGACAATGATCCGCTCGTAACGCTCCAACGCTGGCAGCCAGCTCCGTTTCACACCGGTGCCAATCAGCGCCACCAGGTCGAACCGCTCCTGGTAGCCCCACTCGTGCAGTACCATCAAGTCGAACGGCCCCTCGACGACGATCGCTTCCTGCTTCGCCCCCCCCTGTCCCACGTCGGCCATCGGTACTTTTGGCCGCGCCAGCCCCAGGTACTTGGGCCTCTGCCCCTCGCGTGTCGCCCGGCCGATGAGAAAGGGTGTGCGCCACTCTTCCATGACCGGAATGATGATCCGGTAGCGCAGATGCTCCAGCCCCTCGCAGTGCAGCCCCAGCTTGCACGCCTTGTCGAGGCTCAGGCGCCGCCACTGGAGATAGCCCGCCAGGCGCCGGCCCGACGAGTAACCGACGTGAAAGTGGCGCATCGTGTCGAGCGATATGCCTCGCTGCCCCACCCACCGCCGCCACTGCCGGTTGGTCATGAGCGTGCGGTAATAGATCTCCGCTGCCGCGTTCAGGATGGCGTGGTCCTCCGCGTCGAGCGGCTCCTCCTGCACGTCTATTATGGGGGTGCCCACCTCTTCCCGGTACGCGTCGACACCTGGTGTCGCCCCGGCACCTGGCTCTGCCTCTTGCTCGAGCCTGTCCAGCGCCTCGACGAACCCGATCCCCTCTGCCTGCTGCAGGAAATCGATCACGTCTCCGCCCATGCGGCAGGCGCCAAAGCAGTACCACGACTGGCTGGCCGGCCAGATGTTCAGGCTCGGTTCGGTATCGTCGTGGAAAGGGCACAGTCCCACCAGGCGCTCGCCCACGCGACGCAGCGAGGGCACATAGCGCGCCGCCACGTCTTCGACCCGCACCGCCGCCTTGATCCGGTCGATTTCTTCTCTCGTCCAGCCCACTTACGATCGCTCTCTTTCTTCCGAACAAATGTTCTATGGGTTATTATAGCACACATTGTCAAAAACGCAAGCCCCCGTTTGACATGGATCGGAGCCCGTGCTATAATCTCCTTACTGCCACAAAGAGGTAGGTCAGGCTATCGTTCTGCACCGCTGCGCACCTGTTTCCCGGATATCCCACCGATGGAAGGAGTTTCCTATGGCACGCCCTGTGATCCTGACAGTAGATGACAGCCAGGAGGGGTTGGCGACCCTGCGAGCTGAGCTCGAAAAGCGATATGGTGACGACTATCGCGTCGAGTGCGTTGACTCTCCAGAGAGAGCGCTCGCCCAGCTTGGTGAGTGGTGCGAGCAGGGTGTTGACATCCCTCTGATCCTGGCCGAGATGCGGATGGCCGAGATGACGGGCATCGAGTTTCTTGCCCGCGCGCGCGACCTCTATCCCAAAGCGCGGCGGGCCGTGATCATCGACTTTGGCGACCATTCTGCCGCCGAGCCGCTGCTGCAGGCGATGGCGATGCACGAAGTGCAAGCCTACATTGCCCGGCCCCTGGTGTTGCCCGACGAAGGGTTTCACCGCTTTGTGACCGAGTCGCTCGCCGCGTGGGCCGACGACCACCGCAGTGGCCACGTCCTGGTGCACGTCGTCGGCGACCAGTGGGCGCCCCGCTGTCACGAGCTGCGCGACCTGCTCGACCGCAATCGGGTGCCCCACGCCTTTCACGATGCCGACTCGCCACACGGCCAGGCCTTGCTCCACCTGGTGAGCGATCGCGAGGTCGAGCCGCCCGTCGCTTT
>DATHUZ010000094.1:0-3338 GCA_035461725.1 Anaerolineae bacterium | reverse complement strand
CGGATCAGGTCCAGGCCCTCTCGAAACCGGCCCTGCGCGATGAGGGCGATGTAGCCCTGGACGTGAATGCCGCCCGGGCACGTGTTGGCGCAGGGTGCCTTGCCCATCTTTTCGATCACGGCACAGCCAGGCTGCCCGTCTTCAGGCAGGTAGATGGCCCTGTGATCGGTGCTGGGCACGGTGACAGGGCAGACGGCAAGGCAGTCTTTGCACGCCGTGCACTTGGTCAAATCGACATAGCGCGGGTGCTGGCGCAGCTCGATCCGGTACCGGCCGGCCTCTCCGTCGGCACGATTGATGCGCGCGTTCGTCCAGAGTGTGACGTGAGGGTGCCTGGCCACCTCCAGCAGGCGGGCGTTTAGCAGGTGGCGATGAATCGGGACGGTGCCGGTCGTTGGGGCCGACTGTTCGGCGGACGGCATGGGTGCCTGCGATTCATGGTGCACCACACCGTTGGCAAGGATGCTTCCGTTCCCCAGGAACGGAGACGGCTCGACCAGGTGAACCTGCACACCCGAGTTGGCGAGATCGAGGGCGGCCTGGATGCCGGCGATGGTTCCGCCGACGACGAGCGCGCCACCCCTGGAGCCGCTAGGTTCGCTCAAATCCAACCTCCTTCGTCAAGCAGCAAGCAGCAGTTAGCCTGCTTGCTGCTTGCTGCTTGCTGCGATTCCCGCCTGGTATCCGGCTTCGAACGCCTTCATGTTGACGTCAACGGTTTTGGGCGGGACGGATTCGCGGATCGATTCGCGCATGGCCGGCTCGCTGACGGTGCCGATGATGGCGGTCCAAAAGCCGAGCATGACGGTGTTGGCGGCGCGGTTGTTGCCGAGTTTTTCGGCGATCTCGGTCGCCGGCAGACCGTAGGTGGTGATGTCGGTGCGATGATCGTCCCCGAGCTGCACCAGTCCATCGTCGATGAGAAGTGTTCCGCCCGCAGCCAACTGCGGCACGTACTTGGCATACGCCCCCTGCGACATGATGATCGCGCTCGCCGGCTCGATGACGTGTGGATGGTGGATCGGGTCACTGGCAATGACGACCTGGGAGCCGGCCGAGCCGCCACGCGCCTCGGGGCCGTAGCTCTGAGTGAAACAAGCTTCGAGCCCATCGTAGAGGGCTGCGGCCTGACCAATGATCGTGCCGGCACTGATGATCCCCTGCCCGCCAAAGCCGCCCAGTTGCACTTCTGTGCGGGGCACGCGATCCTCGCGCCTGGGCACCTGGACGCGCTCGTCCAGCGCCTTTTTCTCTTCCTGCCACCACTTTTCTCCCCTGGCAGACAGGGCGTCAAGGGCCTGCTGCAGGTCTGGCCGGGGATCGTCGAGGAACTTGCCCTCCACAATCGAGGTCAGTTGTCCCTTGTCGTCTACTTTGATGCTGGCGTCTTTGGGATGGGTGCCGTGCGCGATGCGGCCTATTTGCTGATAGAACTTGAGCACCTCGAGACCACGGCGCCGCAGTTTTTCGGGATCGAGACCGGTGCCCTCGCGGTTCCAACGAGCATACGCGGTCGAGCAGGGTGCGATCACCTCGACGAAGGAAAAGCCGGGATGCTCCAGTGCCTCGCGCAGCGTCCACTCCAGGCGGCGGGCGTGCAGCACGGTCCAGCGGGCAACGAACGAAGCGCCGCTGGCCGCGGCCAGGTAGGGCAGGTTGAAGGGGTACTCAAAGTTGCCATACTGGCTGGTGACCGCCCGTGCCTCGTGTGGGGTGGTCGGGCCGACCTGGCCACCGGTCATGCCATAGTTAAAGTTGTTGACGCAGATGAGGGTGATGTCGAGGTTGCGTCGCGCCGCGTGGATAAAGTGGTTGCCGCCGATGCCGGCGATGTCGCCGTCACCTGACAGGATGATGACCTTGAGATCGGGGTTGGCAAGCTTGAGTCCTGTGGCGAAAGGGATGGCACGGCCGTGGGTGGTGTGGAAAGAGTCGAGCCGGACATAGCCGGCGATGCGTCCTGTGCAGCCGATGCCCGAGACGACGGCGACCTTGTCGAGGTCCCATCCGCGGTTCTTTTCCAGCCACTGCAGCGCGCTGATAAAGGTGGTGAGCGCAGTGCCCAGCCCGCACCCCTGGCACCAGATGTGGGGCAGCCGCTCGCCGCGCAGGAGGTCATCCATCGGGTGCAAACCTGTGACCCAGTCGCTCTCGTCGGGCGGCTCGTAGCCCAGGTGCTGCAGGCGCTCGCTGCGCCGCATTTCGGTGTCGGTCATATCTTTCTCACTCCTCCGCATCTTTCGCCCCGCCATGCCCGCCCAACAGGCGCGCCCGGTGCTGGGCAGGGGTGGCCGACGGTTCGCGGCCTGCTGCCAGGCGGATCACATCAAGCACGTGGTCCGATTCCAGGATGTCGCCGCCGGCCCGGTGCACCCCGAGTACCTGGGTCTGGCCGGCAGCGGCGCGCTCCACTTCGCGCACGATCTGGCCCATATTGATCTCGGGCACGACAAAGGCGCGGATCCCTTTGGCCAGCGCGCGAATGCGCTCGTCGGGGAAGGGCCAGACGGTGATCAGCCTCAGATAGCCTACACGAATGCCCTCTCTGCGTGCCTGATCGATGGGCCACAGCGAAGTGCGCGCCGAGATGCCGTAAGAGACAACGACCACTTCGGCGTCGTCCAGGTAACCCTCCTCTACCTGGATGATGTCGTCGCGATGCATACGCACCTTGTCGATCAGGCGCGTCACGTTCCACTCGTTCGCCTGTGCGTTCATCACGGGATAGCCACGCTCGTCGTGCGTCAGACCGGTGACGTGGATACGATAGCCCTCGCCCGCGGCAACCATGGGTGATATGTAGCCGGCACTCACTTCATGGCTGTCTCCGTTGCCGGCCCGACCGTCGCGAAAGACGCGAAAGTGATCCGGCTCGACATCGCCGCGGCGCACCTGCGGCCGGTTAACGATCTCGATCGCGTCAGGAGGTGGGATGACGACCTTTTCGGTCATGTGGCCCACTTCGGCGTCGGTCATGACCAGGACGGGCATCCGGTACTTTTCCGACAGGTTGAAGGCGCGGATCGTCAGGTCGAACAGCTCCTGCGGCGAGGTTGGGCTGAGGGCAATGATCTCATAGTCGCCGTGCGATCCCCAACGGGCCTGCATCATGTCCTGCTGGCCGACGAGGGTGGGCAGGCCGGTGGACGGGCCGCCGCGCTGGACATTGATCAGGACGCAGGGGGTCTCGAGCATGATGCCGAGGCCCAGGTTCTCCATCATCAACGAAAAGCCGGGGCCACTCGTCGCCGTCATCGACTTGATGCCTGCCCATGACGCACCGAGGATGGCGTTCATCGAGGCCAGCTCGTCTTCCATCTGGATGTAAACGCCACCCA
>DATHUZ010000093.1:0-4792 GCA_035461725.1 Anaerolineae bacterium | reverse complement strand
CTATTTCCGTGACCGCGGCCTGTATGGCCTAGCTGCGCGCGCTGCGTCCCGGCTCGCCATCCTCTGGCCTGATGGCAACCTATACGCCGCGCCCCTGCCGGTACAGTACCTCGCCTACCCTCTCGCCTACTCCGATCTACTGTCTACCGAAGCTCTGGCCTACGACCTCGATCCACTGCTGCTCGCCGCGCTCATTCGTCAGGAGAGCCTCTTTGAAAAAGAGGCCGAGTCGTGGGTTGGTGCCCGTGGCCTGGGGCAGGTCATGCCGGCGACAGGCGAGGGGATTGCGCGCAGCCTGCACATGGATGATTTTGGCCTCGACGACCTCTACCGGCCGTGGGTCAGCATCCGCTTTGGTGCGTTCTATCTGTCTGTCCAGTTGGGCCGGTTCGACGATCAGCTCCTGGTGAGCCTGGCCGCCTATAATGGTGGCCCCGGCAACACGCTGCGCTGGATCGAGCTGGCCGGCGGTGATGGCTTTGATCTCGACTTCTTTGTCGAGATCATCACTGCGGGCCAGTCCCGCATATACCTACAAACAGTGTACGTGCAGTATCTCAGGTACGAAACGCTCTACCGTTCAGACGCTCGCTGACCCTGAGAGGGGCAGCGGCAAGAACCCGATGGAGGGGGAGAGAGTTGCCTGCCCAAGGAAGCGACGGATTCGTGCTCTATCTCGTCGGCGCCGTCGTGTCCCTGACCATGTTGGGCATGGCGGTCACCGAGTGGCACCGCCTCGCGATTGGTGAGTACAAGCGCATCTCCCTGGCGGCTGGTGTGATCCTGGTTACCTGCCTTGCTGCTGCCGCCGTGACCTGGGCAAGGGGCGGGGCACCCATGCCCTGCCTGTCGTCGGCCGTGACAGGCCTTGCGATCGCCTTTTTCACCTGGGCTTTGCTTCACCGCGCCTTTGCTTCGGCTCGCGTAGGTTTGATCTTGCTTGCAGCCACCATCACTGGCGTCGGCCTGCTCCTCGGCGCGTGTTTGCTCCTGCCCGCTGCCCGGCCTGTCGTGACGGATGTCGTCTGGCCTGCAGCGCTCCTGATCTTGCACGCCGCCGGGTTGTTGCTCTGGCTGAGCACCCGGCGCCACACCAGCCCGTGGCTGGCCGTTGGCTACCTTCTGTCGGCATCCGGGGTCGCCGCCACGCTGGTGGGCCAGGCCCAGTTGTTGCTCTACACCTTGTGTGTGGCCCTGTCACTCTTTGCCGTCGAGATCTATCGTCTCGTGCGGGCCGATCTCACTTCCTACAGCCAGGAGCTCCAGTCTGTGAGCATAAGTGCGCTGCAGCAGACGCAAGACCTGGCCTTTCTGCTCGAAGTTGCCAAGGCCGTCGCCTCCTCACTCGACCTGCCCGTGGTGCTCGAGCGCGTCTCAGAAGCGGTGGCCCGCGCCGTCGAAGCCGACTGGGCCTATATCCTGCTTCACAGCGAGGATGACTCCGAGTCCCTGGTGGTCGCGGCGCGCTACGGCTGGTGGGGGCGACGGGGGCACCAGGATACCCGCCCTCTCCGCCCCACCGTCGTCCTCCTCGCTGATTTCTCTCTGCTGCGCCATGCCATCCTGCGCCGCCGGCAGGTACTGGCTAACAGGCCCGAGGACTATCAGCAGTTCGAGCCCCTACACGAGGCACTCCAGCGGCCTCAGAGCGGCCCCACCCTCGTTCAGCCCATCTGTGCCGGCGACCGGTCGCTCGGTGTGATTCTCCTCGGTCACGTGGGAAGGCAGCGTGTTTTTGAAGACGAGGATGCCCAGCTCTGCCACGCCCTCACGGGCCAGGTGGCGACGGCCATCGACAACGCGCGTCTCTATCAGAGCGTCGACGAGCAGGCGCGCCGCCTTGCCGATCTGCTGCGCGTGCGCGAAGAGGAGGCGATGCAGCGTCAGGCGATCCTGGAATCGATCGCCGAAGGCGTCGTGGTGGCGAGCGAGACCGAGGACGTGGTGATGGCGAACGCCGCCGCGGAGCGCATCCTGGGCCTGTCCCGCGAAAAGCTGATCGGCCGCACGATCAAGCGCCTCTATGCCGAGCTGTGGCGCGCGGGCGCCAGGCAGCAGGGCGACGGCGCCGTGTTCCAATGGGGTAACAAGGAGGTGACGGGCAGCCTGGCCCCGGTCAAGATGCCCGACGGCACGCTGCTCGGCTACGTCGCCGTCTTTCGCGACGTGACCCGCGAGCGGCAGGCAGAGCTGGCGAAGGGCCAGTTCATCGAGACCGTGTCTCACGAGCTGCGCACGCCAATGACCTCGATCAAGGGCTATGTTCAGCTGCTCGCCGCCGGTGCCGTCGGCCCTGTCAGCCCACAGCAGCGCCACTTTCTCAACATCGTCGGCACCAACACCGAGCGCATGGTCAGCCTGGTGAATAACCTCATCGCCATCTCTGAGATGGATCGCGGTGCCGTCACCGTTCAGCCCATCTGCGTCGACCTCGCAAACGTGATCCGGGAAGCAGTGAATGCCATCCGCCAAGATGCGGAGGGTCGCGATCTCGACCTGGTCCTCACGTTGCCCCCCACACTGGCGCCGGCCTGGGGCGATGCGCAGCAGTTGCGACAGGTGATGGATCACTTGCTCGACAACGCGATCCGCTACACACCGCACGGTGGGCGGATCACTGTCTGGGTCGCCGAGGCACAACTGGACGATCGCGGTGTCTCGCGCGTCGACCTGGTGGTCAGTGTGCGCGACACAGGCGTGGGCATTCCGAAGGAGGATCACGACCGCATCTTTCAAAAGTTTTACCGCGGCGACAATGAACTCTCCATCGAAGCGGGTGGCACCGGGGTCGGCCTCGCAATCGTCCGCAGCCTCGTCCAGGCACACGGCGGCAAGGTGTGGGTCGAGAGCGAGCCGGGGGTGGGTAGCACGTTCAGCTTTACCGTGCCCGCCGACCAGAAAGGCACGAGGAACCACTGACACTTGTCCCTTGACACTTGTCACCCGCGCTAATTTGTGCTATTATGTAACGGTTTTCAATGGAGAACGTTGTCTCGAGAAAGGAGATTGGAAGCCATGAGATCGCGCACAGAACAGATGGTTGCCCGTTTGCGGGACCTTCGCGTCAGCACGACCGATATCGAGGCTTCGGCTGTCGTCAGTGTCGACGGCTTGATCATTGCGTCTGACCTGCCCGCCGACGTCGAAGAAGATCGGGTGTCGGCGATGAGCGCGGCGATGCTCAGCCTGGGGGAGCGCATCGCCGGCGAGCTGGGCAGGGGGATGCTGGACCAGGTGTATATTCGCGGCGACAATGGCTATGTGATCCTCATGTCTGTCGGTGAAGAGGCTGTGTTGACCTCGCTGGCGCGCCAGGATGCCAAGCTCGGCCTGGTGTTCCTGGATATGCGCCGTGCGGCGACCGATCTCGCCCGGCTGGTGTAGGTGTCGGGGATCGATTTCGACAACATTCTGGATCTGTCACGGCCAGAGGCTGCTCATTCCGCACCGACATCGCCAAACGTTCGAGCGGTAACGTGCGTCAAGAGGTGAGGGTCGTCGTTCCGGCGACCCTCTTTTTTGTGGAGAGGTGTGTATGACGACCAAGTACGTTTTTATCACGGGCGGCGTCGTATCGTCTGTCGGCAAGGGGGTAACGGCGGCGGCAATGGGCCGCATCCTGAAGGCCCGTGGGCTCAAGGTGTCGATCCAGAAACTCGATCCCTACCTCAACGTCGACCCGGGCACAATGTCCCCCTACCAGCACGGCGAGGTCTTTGTTCTCGACGACGGCGCCGAGACGGATCTCGACCTGGGCCACTATGAGCGGTTTATCGACGAGAGCCTGACGCGCGCCAGCAACGTCACTTCAGGCCAGGTCTACGCAGAGGTGATTGCCAAAGAGCGGCGGGGCGACTATTTGGGTGGCACCATCCAGGTCATTCCCCACGTTACGAACGAGATGAAGCGCCGGATCGGGCTGGTGGCACGCGAGACGGGCGCCGACGTGGTTATCGTCGAGGTCGGCGGCACGGTGGGTGATATCGAGGGCTTGCCCTTCATCGAGGCCATCCGCCAGATGCGCGTCGACGTGGGGCGCGAGAACACGGTTTATGTGCACGTTACGCTCCTGCCTTACATCTCTTCCACGGGTGAGCTCAAGACCAAGCCGACGCAGCACAGTGTGCGCGAGCTGCGCGGCATCGGCATCCAGCCCGACATCATTGTGGCGCGATCTGACCACCCTGTCAGCGAGGCCGACAGAGCCAAGATCGCCCTCTTCTGTGACGTCGAAAAGCGCGCCGTCATTCCACTGGTAACGACGCCGATCATCTACGAGGTGCCGCTGGTGCTGGAGGAGGCGGGCCTGGGTGACTACCTGGTGGAGCGGCTCGGCCTCAGCCATGCCCATCCTCCCGATCTCGATGCGTGGCGCGAGGTAGTGGACGAAATCCGCCACCCGAAAGAGCCGGTGCGCATCGGCCTGGTGGGCAAGTACGTCGAGCTGCACGACGCCTACCTCAGTGTGCGCGAGGCGTTGCACCACGCCGGCCTGCGCTACGACGTCGGTGTCGACATCGACTGGATCGACTCTGAGGAGCTGGAGCGGCGCGGGCCGGGGAGACTGGCGCGTGTTCACGGCATCGTCGTTCCCGGCGGCTTTGGCTACCGTGGGATCGAGGGCAAGATCGTCGCTGCGCGTTACGCCCGCGAGCAAAAGGTGCCCTACCTCGGTCTCTGCCTCGGAATGCAGGTGATGGTCATCGACTTGGCACGCCATGCCCTCAGCAGCGACGAGCCCAACTCGACGGAATTTGACCTGACGACGCGTTACCCCGTCATCGACCTGATG
>DATHUZ010000092.1:0-1821 GCA_035461725.1 Anaerolineae bacterium | reverse complement strand
CCCAGCAGCGCGCTCTCCTCGTCCAGGAACTCGCTCGGCTCCCTGTAGGCGATGCAGATCTTGCCCTTGCCCCCTGCCACCTGCAAATTCTGAACCATTTGCCACGGCGACTCGAGCGCATCCACCACGCCGTACACCCTTCCTTCCAGCTCAATCGCCACCAGCGCACGCTCCGGGAACTGCATGGCCGCCGGCAGCCGCGTGCACACCCACTCCAGCAGCACATCGATCGGCGGTGCCTGGTCGATCTGGCGCCCTATGTCGTTCAGGCAGTCCAGCTCGTTCACCCGCATGTCCAGCAGCAGGCGTGCCCGCTGCTCCTCGTCGAACAGCCGCGCGCTCTCCTCGTCCCGGAACTCGCTCGGCTCCCTGTAGGCGATGCAGATCTTGCCCTTGACCCCTGCCACCTGCAAATTCTGAACCATTTGCCACGGGGACTCGAGCGGATCTACCACGCCGTACAGTCTTGCTTCGAGCTCAATGGCGACGAGCGCACGCTCCGGAAACTGCATGGCGGCAGGCAGGCGCGTGCACACCCACTGCAGCAGCTCATCGATCGGCGGTGCCTGGTCGATCTGGCGCCCTATGTCGTTCAGGCAGTCCAGCTCGTTCACGCGCATGTCCAGCAGCAGGCGTGCCCGCTGTTCCTCGTCGAACAGGCGTGCACTGTCCAGCGCCTGTGCCACCTGCTCCGATACCGCATTCAGCAGCGCCTGGTCATCTCGCGACAGTGGGTTCTCAGGGTCCACCTCCACCCCCAAGACACCAAACGTCTCACCCCATACAGAAAGGGGCGCGACGCTGGCAGAGCGCTGATCCGGTGCCGGCCTACCCAGGTACGCCTCGGGCGAGTACCCTCGGACCTCATCCGAGTACCCTCGGACCTCATCCGCACCCGCCAACACCAGGGCGGTTTCCGCCCCCCGGGCAACGTCTTGACCAGGTGCAACCGGCTGTGGCTCGGGCACCACCTCCGACTGATCGCACCGGTAGGCCGTCACTTTCACCTGCCGCTGAAACGCTTCCCACCCTTCTTGGACGCCCGTGACGCTTTCCCCTGGTTCTGGCCAAACGAGCGCCATCCGCGCCTGCGCCAGCGCGTTCCACAGGAACGTCGCCGCCTTCGAAGCGTCAGCGGCCCCAGGTATGTCTTGCCCAACTACCTCTTGGGCCATATCGTCCACCTCTGGGATCAACGTCAGCTCCAGTGCCGCCAGCCGCCGCAGCAGCCGTCCCCTTGGCGTCCCGGCTGCCAACTCTTCGCACACCCCTGCCACCAGCGGCGTGCTGTCGCCCGTCTCCAGGCAGCGCGCCACCATCGCCAGGTCGCCGCGCGCGTCCCATGTCCGCGGTTTGCCTCCGCCGACCCCTTGCAGGCGTCCCTCGTATGCCGCCACCAGGTTATCCATTTCCCGAGCCATCCGTGCCGCGAGTCGTTCCACCCTACTCGCCTCCTTCACCCGAGTACCCTCGGGCCTCACCCGAGTACCCTCGGGCCGGGTACCCGCCCGAGGAGCTCGGGACGGCCTCACCCGAGTACTCTCGGGCCTCGTCCCCCTTCCTCGATTCCGGCTCCCGATTCCCCCACTCTCCCCGGCCCAGGCGGATAAAAGCCGGCCTGTCCAGCGCCGACCCCAATTCACGCACCGCCGTGCGCATGATCGTATCCGCGTTCGTCGACGCTCGTACTTGCGCCGTGATCTCGCGCAGCAGCCGCTCGTACTCTGCGCGCCCCTCCGCCTCCTCGAACAGGCGCGCATTTTGCACCGCAATCGCCGCCTGGCTTGCGACGGCCATCAACAAGTCGCGCTGGTGCTCACC
>DATHUZ010000091.1:0-2815 GCA_035461725.1 Anaerolineae bacterium | reverse complement strand
CAGCTCGGCCAGGTGCTCGACGACGTACTGTTCCGCTTCTGGATGGCGGTGCCAGACAAACTCGTCACGCTCGGTCATCGGTTTCATCCCTTTCTACTTCTGGTGAGAGGATATGATTTGTCACTCACCGTAGCTCCTTGTTGCTGCTGTGCCCGGGGTAAACACGGCTCGACGGATCGACATAGTTCTTGGCATAGTTCGCCGCGACGGCGGCCTCGGAGGTGGCGGTGGCGATCAGCTTGAGCTTGCCCTCGTAGGTGGTAATATCGCCGACGGCGTACACCGCGGGCAGGTTGGTGCGCATCGTGGCGTCGACCTCGATCGAGTTTTTGTAGATGCCGAGCCCCCAGTCGCGGATGGGGCCCAGGTTGGCGAGGAAGCCGAGGCCGAGAATGACCGCGTCGACGTCGATCGTCATCTCCTCGCCCGTCTGGTTGTCAAAAATGGTGGCCGCCTCCAGGTGCTCATCGCCATGGAGCTCCTTCAGCTCGTGAAAGAGGAGCACCTGGCTGGGAGAGTTAAAGAGCTGCTCGACCGACTCTTCGTGTGCCCGGAATTTGTCGCGGCGGTGGGCAAGCGTCACGCAGTCGGCGATGCCCTGCAGGGCGAGTGCCCAGTCGAGGGCCGAGTCGCCGCCGCCGACGACGAGCACGTTCTTGCCCTTAAAGCGCTCCAGGTCCTTGACGAAATAGTAGACGCCGCGACCCTCCAGCCGCTCCAGGTCGGGAATGTCGAGCTTGCGTGGGATAAAGGCGCCGACGCCGGCGGCGATGATGACCGTGCGGCTCACGTGCACGTTGCCCGGCTCGGTGACGAGGTCGATCAGCAGGTGCCCGTCTTGCTCCCTGTGCTTCAGCTCCATGACCCGCTCGGCCAGGTGGATCGAAGGAGAGAAGGCCATGGCCTGTTCCACCTGGCGATCGACGAATTCCTGGGCCAGCACCTTCGGAAAGCCGGGCACGTCGTAAATGTACTTGTCGGGATAGAGCGCGGCGAGCTGCCCGCCCAACTGGGGCAGGCTGTCGAGGATCTTGGTGGTGGCGCCGCGCAGCCCGGCATAAAACGCGGCAAAGAGGCCTGATGGCCCGCCGCCAATAATGGTAATATCATAGATGTCCTGTTCTGTCATGGAATCGTCTCCCGTATTTCGCAGTCTGAACCGGTGCTGTTGTTGAGGACAAGCCCGTGGTGCCCAGATCTGCAGCGTCTCTGGCTTGGTCTGCAAGCGTCGTCGGCTGCGTGGAAAATTATACCACAGGTAGTTGGGGAAGCCAAGATTGGTGGGAGGGAAGATTGGGGGGAATGGAAGATTGGAAGACTGGAAGGCTGCTCATCCGGCTTTCCAATGTTCCAATCGCAGTTGGCGTAGGGTGCACAGAATGGTATAATGGCGCGCGTGAACGTTCCACTATGGCAGTACTGGAATCTGATCGTGCGCTACATCGTGCCCCAGCGCCTGCCCGCGCTGGGGCTCGTGCTGCTCCTGATGACGGGGATCGCGCTGCAGGTGGTGAATCCGCAGGTAATGCGCCAGTTTCTCGACACCGCCCAGGCCGGTGGACCGACGGGCACCCTGGTGCAGCTCGCGCTGGTCTTTCTGGGGGTGGCCCTGGTGCAGCAGGTGTCGATCGTCGGCGCTACCTACCTGGGCGAGAACGTGGCGTGGACGGCGACGAACATGCTGCGCGCCGAGCTGGCGGATCACTGCCTGCGCCTCGACATGTACTTTCAGAACGCGCACACACCGGGCGAGATGATCGAGCGGATCGACGGCGACGTGACCGCGCTGTCGAACTTTTTCTCCCAGTTTTTCATCCAGGTGGTCGGCAACGGGATCTTGCTCCTCGGCGTGGTGGCGCTGCTGGTGGCGGAGGACTGGCGGGTAGGGCTGGTGGTGGGCACGGTGGCGTTGACGGCGCTGGGCGTGTTGGCGCGGCTGCGCAACATCGCCGTGTCGCACTGGCGGGCGCAGCGCCAGGCGAGCGCGGACCTCTTTGGCTTTCTGGAAGAGCGGCTGGCGGGCACCGAAGAGATCCGGGCGAACGGCGCCCAGGTGCACGTGATGCGCGGCTTTTACGTGCGGATGCGCGAGCTGCTGAGCAAGTCGTTGAAGGCCGGACTGATGGTCAACCTGATGCTCAACTCGTCGATCATGCTCTTTGCCCTGGCGACGGCGGCGGCCTTTGCCGTCGGCGCACGGCTCTACTATGCCGGGGCGCTCACGATCGGTGCCGTGTATATCGTGTTCCACTACACGCGAATGCTGGAGCAGCCGATCAACCAGATCGTGCGCCAGCTCCAGGATCTGCAAAAGGCGGGCGCGTCGATCACGCGTGTGCAGGAGCTGCTCGCGGTGGAGAGCCGGCTGCCCGAGGTGTCCGCCGGGCCGGCACTGCCGGGCGGCCCACTGGCCGTGGTGTTCGACGGGGTGTCGTTCAGCTACCACGACGCGCCGGCTGCCGAGGGGGCGAGCTCGGATGAGGGAGATGGCCAGGAGACGGACGAGATGCCTACCACCGCGCACGAGCCTGTCCTGTGCGACGTCGATTTTGCGCTGGCACCGGGGTGCGTGCTGGGGCTGTTGGGACGCACCGGGAGCGGCAAGACGACGGTGACCCGCCTGCTCTTCCGGCTGTACGACCCAGATGCAGGCAGCGTGTGTCTTGGCACGCCGCCCGTCGACGTGCGGGAGCTGCCGCTGCAGGGGCTGCGCCGGCGGGTGGGGCTGGTGACGCAGAATATCCAGCTCTTTCACGCCACCGTGCGCGACAACCTCACGTTCTTTGACCGCACGATCTCGGACGAGAGGATCATG
>DATHUZ010000090.1:0-12608 GCA_035461725.1 Anaerolineae bacterium | reverse complement strand
GTGACGCCCACCTGCCCGCTAAAATGGCGCGTGCCGGTGCACAGGTCGTCGCCAACCACTACGGCGCCGAGGTCGTCGATCAGGTCGAGCAGCCGCGGCTCATCCAGCACCGCACCAGTCAGAAACAGCCGGGCGGCACGCCGCGCCGGTGCCCCCCCTGGCCGCTCCGGCATACTCTCCAGCTCGGTCAACAGTGCCTGTAGTACCGGATTGAGCAGATCGCGCGGCATTACGTGCACCGCGTCGAGCACCGCGAAATACTCGGCCGCGCTCAGCCGGCGACGCATGCCACCGAGTGCCTGGATCAGGCGCCGTGTCTCGTCGTACAGCCTGATGCCGGTAAGCAGTGCCTCATCGTCGATCGGCTGCCCGGCCCACTCGGCGAGCCGGTCGCGAAAGCGCGTCAGCTCGGCCACGAGGTACGGCCGGGCTGCAGGCGCACCGAGGTGTGCGGGCTGCATCACCACGGCAACCAGGTGGTCGTCGTTCGCGTTCATCCGCCACAGGTCCGCCTGCGCCTGCAGCGCGTCGCAGGTGTGCGCAAACACCGTGCCGGCCATAAAATCGAGCTGGCCCGCCAGGAGCTGATCGAGCGTGCTCCTGCAGAGCGCGCATGTGAACGACTGCAAGTGCGCATCCACCTGGCGCAGCGGGTTGGCATTGCCACGCACCCGCACCGGCACCAGGCCCGCCGCGTGGATCATCTCTTCCGGCACGTAACTGCACAGGTACCCCGCAGCCCGCCGGTCCGGGTAGCGCGCCGGCCACTCGTCGAGGGGGGCGCGCGCCGCGTCGATCAAAGATTGCAAGAACCCGTGATGCATGGCCTCTCTGTCCATTCTAGCCCGGCCCGGTCGAGCGCGTCGAAATCGCCAGGCTCCGGAATAAGGCGGCAGCCCAGGGTCGAGAGCAGGTGCTGGGCCTCGACGCTCGACGCATCGGCCGGTCCCTGGTGCACGATCCAATCGGCGTTGTAGAGATCGGAGTGCAGAGCCACGAGGACGACCTGGCCCGCGGGTGGCCCCATCCCCTTGAGCAGAACGCACCATAGCTCGTCTGGAGGGAAAAAGAGGGGAGCGAGTGCCCCTTCCTCGCCATCCGCCGTGCCAGGCTCGGTTCGAAAGTACGCGCTCTTGCCGAACGGCACCCCGGAAAGACCCTCTGTAAACCGGGTCGGGTGCGCCGCCCTGTCTACCCTGTCCACCTCCACCTGCCCACCCGGCCAGGCGTAGGCGACGTACTGCTCCAGCCGCACCTGTGCCGGCGCCGGCAAACGGCCCTCCCTGTCCGACACGATGGCTGTGCCGGCGGCCGCGGCTGCGAGCAGCAAGAGGAGAAGCAGTGCGAGCAGTGCCCACCTTCTCACAATTCCTCACCGCGGGGCGGACGTAACCACTCGATGTCTACTTCTCTGTACGCCGCACGCCGGGCCTTGATCTCGGCACGGCGGGCAATAAAGCGCGGCCCCGTCGCCACCACCCACTCTTCGATGTGCTCGCGCAGCCGCTCGGGCGTCCAGCGATGCCCGGCCTGCTCTTCCGGCAGGAATTCGAGATGCACCCCCGCGTCGTCGTGGCGCATGGTGGCCTGCCGCGCGCAGATGGGACACGAGGCCGTCTCACCATGGAGGGTGAACGCATCGTTGTGGCAGGTGGGACACACCCCAGGAGCTGCGGGCTCCGGCTCGAGCTCTCCCCTGCCCAGCCGGCGTCCCGCTGCCAGCAGGCGCGCCATCAGCCCGTCGTCCAGCAGCACCTCGCCGGGGCCGGGTGCGATCGCCGCCAGGCTGGCGATGGGCCGGTAGCCGAACGCGGAGACGAGTGCGTTCAAGTAGGGAAGGGTGATGCCGCGCCACTCTGCCAGGCCGGCAGTTACCACGGTCACGGCGGGGCGCGGTGGGGGAAATCGATCTGCCAGGCGTGCGGTCAACATCAACAGCCTGTCGAGCACCAGCTTGACCGCCGCCGCGGGCCCCAACCAGTAGGTCGGTGCCGCGAGCACAGCTCCGTCTGCCGCCTGCATGGTATCCATCAGCCACGCCATGTCGTCATCCAGTGGGCAAGGCTGCTCGCCGATGGCACACCTCATGCAGCCGGTGCAGCGCTCGATGCGCAGATCGGTCAGGCGCACCAGAGCGATCTCGGCGCCCTCGTCGCGTGCGCCGCGTAACACCTGGCGCACCACCAGCTCCGAATTGCCCCACCGGCGTGCCGAGCCGGCGAACCCGAGGACCCGCATCGATCGCGGTTAGCCCTCCAGGTCCGGGGACCCGGACTCCTGGCCGCCCGCGGCTGCCAGCTCTTTGGCCTCTCCCGCATCCGGCTCCGGCTCGATCACGGGGGTCTCGACCCGACTCCACACCGGTCTCGGCTCGGGTGGGCGGTGTGCGAGCCGCTGCTCGACCGCTTCGGCCACGCTCATGCTGCTCCCATAGAACTCGGCGAGATCCGCCCGCGCCTTGCCCAGGTGCATCTCGTCCCGTGGCCGGAAGCGGCTCTCGCTGCGCAGCGTTTCGAGGGCGGCGCCGTCCAGCTCGGCGGCGATCAGCGCTTCTGTGCGATCCGTGCCGGCTTCCACCAGCACGCCGGTCCCGCCCGGTGTGAGTGAGATCGGGGCCAGGAGCGCCGACTTGCCATAGAACTCTTCGCGGGTGCCCCGCCCGAGCATATTCGGCCCCAGCATAAAGCTGGCCGCGACGTAAAACTGGTTCTCCTCCGCGCGCACCCCCAGCGCCGAGCGGACCATTGCCGCCTGTGCCACGCCGGGCGACGCGGCAATGCAGACGGCCAGGTCCGCCCCCCGCAGCGCGATCGCCCGCGCCAGCTCGGGAAAGAGCACGTCGCGGCCGATCAGCAGGCCCATCCGCCCATAGCGCGTGTCGAGCACGTTGATTTCCTCGCCAGGACTCGCCAGGTCCGTCTCGTCGGGCGCCAGGTTGAGCTTGTCCTGGTAGCCGAGCACCTCTCCGTCGGCGTCAAAGACGTAGGCACGGTTGCGAATCGTCCCGCTCGTGTCGTCAAAGGTGTAAAGGCTTCCACCCACCATGATCATCCCGAACTCGCGCGCCAGCCCGCCGAAGGTGTGATAGTAGGCATCGAGCAGCGCGTCGTTTCGCTTGCGCACCAGGCGCTCCAGGCTGCCGCGAAAGCCACCCCCTAGCGTGCCGGCCGTCCCGCCTGCCAGCCGCCCGACCGTTCGAGACAGCAGGCCGGCGTTGGGGCGTTTCGCCTCGTCCTCGCGCCGCACCAGTCCCAGCTTCAAGCTGGAGATGAGCGGTGGGGCCACCATCACCCCGGTCAGCTCGGGAAAGATGACAATGCGCGCCGCCTTGGCAACTGCCTGGCGTAAAAAACGCCGTGCTTCCGCCTCGAACTCCTCGTGGCTCGGCTGGATGGTCATGCGCTGCTGGGCGCAGGCGACGATTATACTCTCCATGGCTCTCCCCTCCGTCTCAACCGTCTGGAACTGGCGGTATTATATCACACTTTGTCCAGTTCGGCTATCCTCCAACGATCATTCGCCGCGCACGACCAGCGGGAGATAGATCTGAAAGAGCCGCTCGGAGGGCCGAAAGTAGGCCCCCTGATCGTCGCGCAGCGTGACGTTCCCGGCCATGTCGGCCGCCTGGACAAAGAACTCGATCTCGGTGCCGGCCGGCGTGCTCGCCGTCCACGTGCCGCTGCCCGCCGGCGCCAGCCTCAGGCTGTGCCACTTGCCCTCGCCGGCCGTATAGGTGACCAGGACCGCATAGAGACCTGACGCGTCGGCCGCCGCGACCTCAAAGTGGATTTGACTGCCCACCGGCCAGCCGTCGACTCGGGAGATCGAAGGCGGCTCCCAATCGTCGAGCGACGAGTGGAGAGAGCCGAAATCGGCCCCGGCCATCAATCGCTCCTCGGCGCGGCCCGCGTGGTATTGCCCGAGCGTCGCCAGGAGCACCTCCCACGTCGCCTGCACCGTTTCCAGCCGGTGAAAGTCGTGGAACAGTGCCGGCTGCCACTCCTCAGCCCCTTCGAGCGCCGGGCGCGGCGACTGTGCGCGCGAGCCCATGTCCCCATTCACGTCGCCGGCACTCGCCACCCGCGCACCAAACCCCCAGATCGATTGGTTGCGTTCGGCGATCCAATCCAGGGTCGCCGACGGGCCGGTGGCTGAGCCATAGTAGACGAATGCCCCTCCCTCGTCGTCCTCCCCATTCGTATAGTTCGAGACGCCGACGATCAGGTCATCGTAGCCATCGCCGTTCACGTCGCCTGCGCCGGCAGCAGAGATGCCCAGGCGGTAGGTGCTCGCGTCGCCCTCGGCCGTCCAGCCCGGCGTCGCGCTCAGGCACGAGGCCGAGCCATAGTAGAGGTATACCATCCCCTCGTCTATTTGGCCATGGTCATAGTTCGGGGCGCTGACGATGACGTCGTCATAGCCATCGCCGTTCACGTTCCCGGCCGGCGCGGCGCGGCTGCCAAATTCGGCATCCACCTGATCGCCTTCTGCCGTCCAGTTCGGGAGAAAGGGCAGGCCTGCGGCAGAGTGGGGGGCGGCCTGGGAGTACGCTGCGCCGCTCACCGGCTCGATTCCAGGCGCATGATGCGGCGCGCCCAGCGTAATGCCCGGAGAAGCAGCGACAGCAGCAACACCAGGGTTGACAACAGATAGGGTGCGGACCGATGCCCGCGGGGATCGGTCGACGTCTTCATCTCCTCCTCCCTCCTCTATCTGTGTGCCTGACAGCGACGAGAGCGTAGACGAGCACACATCTGCCACGCATGGGGGACGATTATGATTATACCATACTCTGCAGCCAAGTCAACTCCCTTTGTTCGTGCCCGGCGGCTGCTGCAAAATCCAGGTGCAACGCACTTGTTTCTTGAAAACCGGCCCGGTTGCGACGTTCGCACCGACGCCATGCCGGCAAGAGAAAGTGCGTTGCACCTCTTTTGTGTTTTGTTCTCATTCTTGCACTTTGCAGCAGATTGAGGTACAATGATCGTGAAACCGGCGGCGGAATAGCTGCGGCGGCTTTTGACAGCATATAGATTCAGGCGGAAACGAACTTGGGCGACAGTGAAAAGCGTGCGCACAAACTGACCGAGATGCTCCTCGACCTGGTGTATGGCATTGGCCTCGCCGGCGACTTCAGGTCGGCGCTCGACGTTCTGATCGAGCACGCCCTCAAGCTACTGCCTGCCGACGGGGTGGCGGTGATGTGGGTGGGCGGCGATCACCTGGAGGTCCTCGCCAGCACCGGCAAGACCGCGCCCCTGCGCGGCCTGAGCCTGCCGGCGGCACAAATGGGGGCCGCGCGGCTCGTCCTCGACAGCAGCCGGCCGGTGTTGGTGGCCGACACCCTCGACGATCCGGGCTGGCAGCAGGTGCCCGGCGAGGAGCGGGTCCGATCGTGGATCGGCGCCCCCCTCGTGGTAGACGATTGGACGCTTGGCCTCGTCGAATGGACCTCGGCCGGGGCCGGCTCCTTTGACGAAGAGGAGCTCGAGATCGCGGGCGAGGTGGCCTGTTTCGTGGCACCTGCTCTGCGCCGTGCCCGGCTCCTGGACGATGCCCGCCAGCACCTGCGCGACTCGGCCTCTCCCGCTTCCGGGATCGTGGCCCGTGAAACGGATCCTGCGGTCGCCCTCCAGCCACTGGTCGACGAAGCGCGCGAGTTTACGGCGGCAAAGCAGGCATTTCTTTTCCTTGGCCCCGGCTTGTACGGCAGCGACGAGCGGCTTCACTGTGTGGCGGCTTCAGGTGACGGGCGCGACAACTTGCAGCGGGTGGTGCTGCGCGGCGATGGTAGCGTGGGGGGCTGGCGTATGGCCCGCGGTCAGGGTGCCGGCCGCACCGACCGCGAGATCATGGCCGACGCAGGCGTCGACTCGCCCCTCATTCTTCCCCTGCGCGCCGCCGGCGACCAGGTAGGCATGATCGGGGTTTCTGGTCCAAAACGCGGCACCACTTTTGGGCGCGACGCCATTCGTGTGATGACCCACCTGGCAAGCCAGGCATCTGTCATCGTCGAGCATCTCTACACCCACCGCCCGGCCGCGCGCCAGTACGACTATGAGATGGTCTTTCGTGCCTCGCCCCTCGGCGTCGCCGTCCTGTCCGTCACCGGCGAGATCCTGGCATGCAACCCGACACTGGCCGGGCTCTTGTCACGCTCCGATCGCCATCTCATCGGCACCGGCCTCGACAGCTTTTTTGTGCGCGGTGACGGCCAGCGTCTGCTGCGTGCACTGGAAGAAGTCGTGATCACCGGCCAGCGCCGGCAGGTCGACGGCCGCGTGCGGGCCGGCCAATCCGAAGACCGTCATCTGCGCATCTCGCTCGCCGCCGGGCAGATGGCTGGCGATCAGGGCGGCAGCGTGGTGGCGCTGATGGAAGATGTGACCGCGGTCAAGATTCTGGAGCGCGAGCGTGTCGAGCACCTGCGCGAGCTGCGCGAAAAGCACAGCCAGCTCCGCGACCTCGACCAGCTCAAATCGCGCTTTGTATCAAACGTGTCGCACGAGCTGCGCACCCCGCTGGCCGTGATCAAGCTCTACGCCACTCTCGCGCGCAAAGGGCGCCCCGAAAAGCGCGACCACTATCTCACCACGATCGAGCAGGAGACGCACCGCCTCGAGACGATGGTGGAGAATATCCTCGACCTGAGCCGCATGGACCGCCAGATGCTGCGCGTCAACCCAGAGTTGCTGGCAGCCGAGGAGATCATCGGCCAGGTGCTGCAGGTGTACGAAGAGTCGGCGCAAAAAAAGGCCGTCGAGCTGCGCAACCGCGCCGAGGGCCCCCTGCCGCGCATCTGGGCTGACAAGAACCACCTCATCCAGATGCTCACCAACCTGGTCGACAACGCCATCAAGTACACGCCGCACGGGGGTCAGGTGTGGGTCGCGGCACGCGAGAGTGGCACCAAGTCACACCCGACGCTCGAGATTGCCGTCGGCGATACTGGGGTGGGCATCCCAGAAGACGAGCAGGAAAAGGTGTTTGAGCGCTTTTATCGCGGCAGCAACAACACGCCCGGTTCCACGGGAACGGGCCTGGGGCTGGCCATTGTCCAGGAGCTGATGCTCCAACATGGTGGGCGGGTCACCGTGCACAGCCGGCAGGGTGAGGGCAGCATCTTTGCCCTCCACTTTCCTCTCATCGACGGCAACCGAATGATGGATGAGCACAAGGAGGCGTAGCCATGGAAGAGCTCAAGCTGTTGATCGTGGACGACCACGCGATTTTTCGCCAGGGCCTGCGTGCACTGCTTGACATGGAGGACGATTTCACCGTCATCGGTGAGGCGAGCCGGGGAGACGAAGCGATCGCGATGGTTGGCGACGATCCGCCGGACGTGATCCTGCTCGACCTGCACCTGCCCGACGGCAGCGGATCAGAGTTTTGCCGGCAGCTCCTCGACGTGAGCCCCGATTCGAAGGTCCTCATCCTGTCGGCGTACGACGACGATCAGGAGATCAGCGCCGCGCTCATCGGCGGCGCTTCCGGTTATGTGCTCAAGACCGTGGGCGGCGAGCGGCTGGCCGACAACATTCGCTCCGTTCACCGAGGCGAGGTCCTTCTCGCTCCTGGCGTGGCCGCCAAGGTGGTGCGCCAGCTCAGCCGGCTGCGCGAAGAGGCGGGCCGCCAGGAAGAAGCGCTCGAAGCACTCACACCGCGCGAGCGCGAGGTCTTTTTTCTGGCCAGCCGTGGGCTCAAGAATGCCGAGATCGCCGATGAGCTCTATCTGAGCGAAAAGACGATCAAAACCCACCTGCGCAACATCTATAACAAGCTCAACCTCGCCAGCAAAGCCGACCTGCGTCTCTTTGCCGTCAAAATGGGCCTGACCTCTCGACCCCCGGATTGACCTTTCCCCCTGGTACCAGGCCGTAAGCCGCAGGCTCCAAAAATCTACCTCCCGACATCCTCCCCTGGGGGGATGTCAGCCTGTCTCCGACTATGTTATAGTGAGCATGTGGCTTTGGGGACCGGCACCGCCGGCATGCACGGATTTGTGGGAAGGCAAATGACGACAGCGAATCAGGAACGCATATTGATTATCGGCCGCAGCGTCCCTCTCATCGAAGGCGTGGCCGACTTGCTGCAGGTAGTAGGCTACCCGGTGGAGCTCTCTTCCGGCTGGGTAGAGGCCGAATATGCCAGGCGCGACGTACCGCCCAGCTTGATCATCGTCGATCTCTCGATGGCAGCTCCGGATGTCTACCCGCTCGCAGAAGAGATCCGCCGCACCCCCAGGTGGGGCGACGTGCCCATCCTCTTTCTCAGCTTCTCAGGGGATGACCGCATCCGCGACCTGCAGCGCCGCAACCGAAGAAATGGAGACTCCAACCTCCACTTTTACGCCCACACCCTTCTGAGCATGGACGAGCTGCTGCAGACCGTCCGCGCTTGCCTATCCTGAGCCTGAAACCTGCCACACGGCCGGGCATTCCTTCTACGAGGGGCTGTTACCGACACTCGGCTTGAGCGCGCCGTAAATCACCCGATGCACCGGCGTGTCGACGCCAACTTCCCGTGCGTAGCGCACCACCGTCCCACTCATCGCTTCCAGCTCCAGGCGGCGGCCCGCTTCCAGGTCCACCAACATCGATGGGCGCGTGTCCGCCGGGAATCCTTCCGTCAGCCCCAGCGCCTGCTCTACCACGTTGGCTGCCAGCGCCATACCCCGCGCGCGTGCCACCGCCTCCACCTCGCGCAACGCTTCCACGTAGAGCGCCCGCGTCTCGTCGGTCGCGAGCACCGGCCCGATCGGCTGCCGCGCCAGGCAGCATACCCCGCCGATGGAGGCGATGAACAGGAACTTGGTCCAGAGCGCCGGCTCGACTGCATCGGTGAGCACTGCCTCGATCCCTGCCCCGGCCAGAATGTCCCGGATCTTTTGCGCGCGCTCCGTCTGGCGACCATGGCGCTCACCGAATGTGATCCGCCGCAGCGGGCTCACGTGCCGGATCACGCCCGGCGCGGCGATGCTCGACGAAATGTGTGTCAGCCCCGCCAGCACCGGCCGCTCGCCAACCAACGCGGCCACCCGCTCTGCCGTGTCGAGCCCGTTGAGCAGCGGCAGCACGGCCGTATTGTCTCCCACCAGGCCGCGCGCCGCGTCCACCACCCTTTCCAGGTCGTAGCTCTTGACGGTCACCAGCACCAGGTCGGCAGGCTCGAGTGCTGTCACGTCATCCGTCGCGCTCACCGGCGACACCTCGAAATCGCCGTGCACACTCTCCACGTGCAGCCCCCGTGTGCGCAGCGCCGCCAGATGCGCGCCGCGCGCCACCAATGTCACGTCGTGCCCGGCCCGCGCCAGCAGTCCACCATAGTATCCCCCCACGCCTCCGGCACCCAGAACCACGATTCGCATCGTCACCGCCCTCCTCTCGCGCCCCGGGAGCTCGCCCCCCATGGAATCCCCCCACATCGCACTCCCCGAACCCACCAACCGACCAACCAACCTAAAAGCCTCCGAGGTAGGGCCACCTCGGAGGCTTGATGGACGAAGCAGCGCTCCGGCCGCTACTCGGCCAGCACCTTCTTGAACTCTTGCTCCATGGCCGGCAGCACCTTGAACAGATCGCCGACGATGCCATAGTTCGCCAGCTTGAAGATCGGCGCCTCGGGATCAGCGTTAATCGCCACGATCACCTTGGCCGTCTTCATCCCTGCCAGGTGCTGGATCGCCCCCGAGATGCCGCACGCGATGTACAGGTTGGGCGTCACCGTCTTGCCCGTCTGGCCCACCTGGTGCGAGTGCTCGATCCAGCCGGCGTCGACCGCCGCGCGCGACGCGCCGACTGCCGCGCCGAGCGCCTTGGCCAGGCTGCGAATGGGGCCAAAGCCCTCGGGACCGCCCACCCCACGCCCGCCCGACACGATAATGTCGGCCTCGGCGACGTCGATCTCGCCCTCGCCGGCGCCGATCACGTCGACGACCCTGGCGCGCACGTCAACAGGTACCGCATTGATCGACTCGACGTTGGCTGCCGCGGCGGCATCCGGCTCATCGGCCGCCATCACGTTGGGCCGCACCGTCGCCATCTGCGGGTTGCCCGGCAGTGTCACTTTGGCCAGCGCCTTGCCGGCAAAGATCGGCCGCGTCGCCAACAGCCGCCCGCCATCGATCTCCAGGGCCGTGACGTCCGACGCCAGGCCGACACCCAGCTTGGCCGCAAGCCGCGGCGCCAGGTCTTTGCCCATCGCCGTTGCCCCCAGTAGGACGACAGCCGGCTCGGTCTTCAAAATCAGGTCCGCAAGTGTGGCGGTATATGCCTCGCTCGAATAAGGCTGCAGAGCCGCATCGTCGGCGACGTACACCTTTTCCGCGCCATACTGGGTCAGCATGCCAGCTTGGCCGTCCACACCCGAGCCGAGCAGCACGGCTTCGACGCTGCCGCCCAGGGCTGTGGCCAGCTTTTTGCCCGTGCCCAACATCTCAAAGGCCACCTTCTTCAAGTTGCCGTCTCGCTGTTCCGCAAAAACCAGCACATTGTTCGCCATGATCCGCCTCCTAGATGACCTTTGCTTCGTCGCGCAGCAGGTGCACGACGGTGACTGCCGCTTCTTCCGGCTCACCCTGGATGATCCGGCCCCCCGGGCGCTCTGGCGGCGGGGTAACCTCGACCACGCGCATCTTCGATCCCGCCTCGCCCACGTCGCCGGGGTCCACGCTCACGTCCGCGGGCGTCCACTGCGTGAACGGTTTGCTGCGCGCCTGGCGGATGCCGCGGAAGGAGGGATAGCGCGGCTCGTTCAGGCCCTTCTGCGCCGTGATCACGGCCGGCAGTGGCAGCTCGACGACCTCTTTGCCACCCTCGATGTCGCGCTCTGCCCGGGCCGACCCCGCCCCTGACGCGATGTCGAGCTTGCTGACGGTCGACACGTGAGGCAGGCCCAGCAGCTCGGCGAGCATCACGCCCACCGCCGCGCTGTCGTCGTCCACCGCCTGCTTGCCGCAGAAAATCGCGTCGTACTCGCCGATGGTGCGAATCGCAGCGGCCAGTGCCCGCGCTGTCGCGTACGCGTCGCCTCCCTGGAACGCGTCGTCGGACAGGTGATATACCTCGTCGGCGCCCATCGCCAGGCCCTTCAGGATGCTCTCACGCGCCCGCTCGGGCCCCAGGCTGACCAGCGTCACCTTGCCGCCGTACGCTTCCTGCCACTTGAGCGCTTCCTCCAACGCGAACTCGTCGTAGGGGTTCACCACGTACTGGATGCCCTCCTCCACGACCTTGCCGTCGCGCACCTGGATTCGCGTCTCGGTGTCCGGCACCTCTTTTAGACAGACAATTGAATTCATGCTCCCTCCCTCCGTGGGTATCGGATATTGGATAGTCGATACTTGTGGTCTACCTTACTGCTCTACGATCGCGTGAATCTCTCACAGGCTTCTGTCACTGCGGATATAGGCCGACCTCGATAAGCAATGCCCGCTCCTCGACCCGGACCGCGTCGTTCAGGCGCAAGATCTTGACTGTCACCCGACCTTGGGGCGTCAAAGGCTGAATGATCGGGCCATCGAGCCGAAAGTGGTCTCCCCAGACTTGTGTACGTGGGTTATAGAACGGCACCAGGTCCCCGGTCGCGGGATCGAACGAGCCGATGTTCGGCCCTTTATAGCGATTGCAGCGGGTGCAAGCCAGGGCCAGGTTATCCGCTGTTGTCCCCCCGTCATGCTGTCTCGGAATGATGTGATCCGGCTCGTGCTGGTAAACGGCAGCTTTTTGAGGCAACAAGCAGTATTCCCACAGTTCCCGAGCCCGATCGAACACCAGCCTCCGCAACTCGGCCGGGATGTCGGTCGGCATCAAGCAGCCTCCGCCAACTTTTTCTGTACGTCGACTTTGAGCATGAGCATTATGTGCTCAATCTGCTCGATTTCGTCCAGTTCGGCCTGCTCTTCTTCCGACAACAACCCTGCCTCGTTAAGAGCAAGCAGGCGGCGCAGGCGCTGTTGTGCCTTGTCTGAAACAGCAGCCGACGCTACCTCTTCAGGTGTGGGACCGGCGGACAGGAAATCGATAATCTCGGACGCGGTTTGCACTGCCCTGGTCTTAAAGCCGACCAGGCTCAACTCGATGATGGTTGGCAGCCAGGGAGACAGCGGGCGCAGCCGCTCGGCCAGTCGATCCGGCACTTCCAGAGTCAGCACTTCGGACATGTTGACCTTTCCCTTTCTGCCCCCATTCTACCACACTCCGACCAACTCGCCAACCCTCAAGCCAGCATAGCATCGAGCATCGCCAGCGTCTGCTTTTGCGTGAAATGCCCCAGCTTGATCGCCTTCGACGGGCACGCGACCGAGCACGCCCCGCACCCCTTGCACAGCACCTCGTTGACCGTCATCACGCCGCGCCAGGGATGCATCTTGAGCGCGCCGTAGTCGCACAAGCCTTCACACACGCCACACCCCACGCACAGCTCGCGGTCCACGCGGCTGACGATCGCTTCCACCGTCGCCTTGCCCATCGACAGCGGGATCAGCGCCGACGAGGCCGCGGCCTTGGCCTGGGCCACGGTGTCGGGGATGTCCTTCGGCCCCTGGCAGGTGCCGGCCAGGAAGACGCCGTCGGTGGTCGTGTCGACGGGCCGCAGCTTGGGGTGTGCCT
>DATHUZ010000089.1:0-6486 GCA_035461725.1 Anaerolineae bacterium | reverse complement strand
ACAGATCGAGGCTATCGGCAATCTCGTTGTAGCTCATCCCCTGCACGTCGGACAGCACGAGGATCGTCGCCTGCTCGATAGGCAGATCGGCGATACCGGCCTGGATCAGGCGGTTCAGCTCGCGCCGCTCGACGTACTGGTCAGGCAGCTCTGATTTGTCTTCCAGATAGTAGGTGTGATCGGCTTCCACCGGCAAATCGTCGAGTGAGCTCGTCGGCCGGCGCTGCTTGTAGCGCAGTTGATCGTAGCAGGCATTCGTCACGATGCGCAGCAGCCACGACTTGAACGACCCGCCGCGGAATTGGTGCATGGCCTTGTAGGCCGAGAGAAACGCGTCCTGGGTGGCGTCGGCTGCCGCGTCCGAATCGCTCAGGATGCGATAGGCCACGTTGAACGCCATGCTCTGGTAGAGAAGGACGAGCTGGTTGAACGCGCGCGCGTCACCCTTGCGTGCAGATTCGATTAGGGCTTGTTCGTCCATCGGTCCACTGCCCCGGTCCGTCCCGCGCGGCGCGCGCAACCCCAAGATCATCCGATTTCGTTCCCTCTCCTCCGTCGGCCGGCCCCGCCACTTCCCGACGGGGACCCTAGCCGATTATACTGCAAAATCTTGCCATAAGCAAACGTGCCTCTGCCCTACGGAGGCGCGAGCCATCTTTCCCAGACAAATAGGGCAATCCCCCACTTGCCGGGCAGAGATCGCTTCGCTGCGCTCGCGACGACACACCTTCAGGCCCAAATGCGATTTGCCCTACCCAGGCGGATTTGACAGACCCCACCACCTAATGTATAATATTTGCTGGCGAGCGGTATCCGTTCGTCGTTACGAGAGCCGAAGTGGCGGAACTGGCAGACGCGCGCGACTCAAACTCGCGTGAGGGAGACCTCTTGTGGGTTCGATTCCCACCTTCGGCATCTTTTATTTCTATGCTGTACTCGCCGGGGGGAGAAACGCTCGCCCGACAACTCCCCGTACAACTTCCAGCCGCGCCGACAGCGGCTGAATTTCTGTGAAGGAGCAGAGGCACGTTATGGAGCAGAAAGGGAGAAACAAAGCCGGCCTCATCCTCGCCGCCATCGTGGTGCTCGGATTGGGCGCCGGCATCGCCATTGGCCTCGTCCTCGGCTGGGTCGTCGTGCCCGTCCGCTACGTCGATACCAGCATCGCCGACCTCGCCCCCAACCACAAAGATGACTATATCGTCCTCGTCGCCTCGGGCTATGTCCTCGACGGCAACATGGCGCGTGCCCAATCGCGCCTCGACGAGCTCGAGGTGCCCAACGTCGGCCAATCTCTCTCTTCCATGGTCGACCGCTGGATCGCTGAGGGTCGCGATGAGGCCGAGATCCGTGCACTCGTCACCCTCGCCCGCGATATGGGCGTCTCGACCTCACGCACCGCCGCCGCGTACATCGCCTCGCCCACCCCGCCGCCCACCGACACGCCGCTGCCCACCCCCACGTCCACCGATACGCCGGTGCCGACGGCCACACCCATACCCACCGGTACACCGACCGAGGCGCCGACCGACACGCCCGTGCCCGCGCCCACCGACACACCCGTCCCGGTGCCGACCGACACGCCCGTGCCCGCGCCCTCCGACACGCCTGTTCCCCCGACCACCACCACCAAGCCCAAGCCCACGAATCCGCCTGCGCCCACAGCCACCCCCAAGCCCACCAGCCCGCCGGTGCCGAAATGGACGTGGTCCGAACGCCTGGTAGGCCCCGGCGAGGATTCGCAGCGTTGCGATGGCAGCGGCAACCTCCAGATTCGCGTAACCGTTCTCAACGCTGCCGGTCAGCAGATTCCAGGGGTCTGGATCCACGACCAGTTCTCCGGCCAGTACCAGGTGACCGGCAACGTCGATTCGCCGGACTGGGGACCGGGCGAGACCAAGTTCGAGTATGGCATCCACGGCGGCGGTTCCCTCTGTGTCGCCGAAGGCCAGGGCGGGCCCTGCATCACGGCCTGGACGCGCGGTATGTCGTGCTACGATCCACCGGCATTCGAGGACATGTGGGCGGCCGGCTACTGCAGTTGCTGTGGGATACCGGACATCACCAAAGAGCGGTGCCAGCAGCTCTACAACGAGGGCGCCCAGTGCGTGAACTACTGGGCCCACTACTCGTGGCGCATCGTCTACCGGCGCAACTGGTAAGCTGACTCGATGAAACGGGCCATCCTGGCCCTCCTCTTGCTGGCAACGGCTGCCGGCGCCGCGGGAGGCGTCTACTATAGCTGGGTCGTCGACCCGGTGGCATACGTCGACACGCCGCCCGACACGCTGCGCGCTGCCGACAGGCTGGTCTACCTGGCGCTGGTGGGCGACCTCTACGCCCACGACGGCGACCTCGACCTGGCGCGTGAGCGCCTGGCACTGCTTGGCCTGCCCGCCGACGGCCAGGCACTCGGCCAGGGGCTCGCCGCCGAGATCGAAGCGTACCTCGACGCCGGCGGACGCCCCGAAGACGTGCGCAACCTGGCCCACCTGGCCCAGGTGCTCGGTGCCAGCGGGGGGGTGCTTCTGGTATTCGCCTCCGGGCCGGTCGCCAGCACAACCGCCACGCTGCAGCCCGAACCACCGGCCGGCACCACCGCTACGGCCGCCGCTTCTCCCACACCTCACCCAACCTTTCTGCTCGTCGAGCAGACCGCCTTGTGTGCCGAGCCGGGGACGCCCGGCCAGATCGGCGTATGGGTGCAGGACGCGGCCGGCGAGCCGCTGCCGGGCGTGCAGGTCGTCGTCAATTGGGCCGGCGGACAGGACCGCTTCTTTACCGGCCTCCATCCCGACATGGGACCAGGCTACGGAGACTTTGACATGGCGCCGCGCACCGAGTACGAAGTGTCCCTTGGCGGCCTGCGCAGCGACGTGGCCCACGGCCTGGCCTCGGCGGTGGCGTCGGGCCTCTGCCGCGAGGGCGTCAAGGCCGTCAACTGGCGCCTAACCTTTCAACAGGGAGACCAGGACTAGAAGTGATGGTTCTCCGCGCCTCTCTGTGTATCTCTGTGTAACTACAAGATGCTACTGCGTCGCCCAAGATCAGTACCAGAGTGGATTTGACACATCTCCTGCTTCTGGTATAATGGCGGGTGCTCGCGAGGAGGTGACTGTACAAAGTGAAACTGCACTACGTAGGAAATGCCCCGTTCTTCTCTGCATTGGCGGAGGAAGAACAGGAACGCGTTTCCCAACGAATGCACCTGGAACACCGTCGCAGCGGCGAAACCCTCTTCCATAAGGGGGACCCCAGCCATTCCCTTTACCTCATCAAGTCCGGCTGGGTGCGCCTGCTCACGAATGGTGGTACGGTGTTGGCCAGCCAGGGAGCTGGAAGCCTGGTTGGCGAGAGCGACCTCTTTCTCGACCGTCCCCGCTCTTTTGGTGCGTCGGCGGCGAGCGACGTCGAGCTGTGGGCCATCAGCCGTGAGGACCTCGTCGGCCTCATCTCCGACGATCCTCAGCTTGGGCTCAAGCTCAGTCTCGCTTTTGGCGAGCGTCTCGCCCTCCTGGATCGTTACCTCGTCGAACAGCGCCTCAAGCCGCTGTCCTTCTTTGCCAGGCTCGACGATGAGAGCCTGGCGGCCATCGCTTGCCGGCTCGTTCCCCTCAAGAAGGAGAACGGCGCCTTTGTCGTCGAGCGAGGCCAGCCGCCCCAGGCCCTCTTTATCGTCGAAGCCGGGCAGCTTCACCTGCACAGCTCCGAGGAAGGGGGCGACTTTTCAGAGCTGGGGGCGGGAGAGTCATTCGGTGAGCTTGCTGTCGTCACAGCCAAGCCCCACGCCAGGTCGGTCCAGGCCGCCGGCGATGTGGTCCTCTGGGTTCTATCCGCTGCCGACTTTGAAGAGGTCGCGGCGGAGTATCCGAAAGTACGCCTGGCCCTGAGCCAGAGCATCCGCGAGCCATTACTCCCCGAGGACCAGACGCGGGCCGTCGACCGTCTTGGCACCATGCCCCTCTTTGAGGAGCTTTCTGAGGACGTGCTGTGGGCGGTCGCCGACCGCTTGCTCCTCCTCCACGTACCCGCCGGCGAGACGGTCTTTAGCCAGGGTGCGCGTGGTGACGCCCTGTACATCGTCGACGACGGCCAGGTCGAAGTCATCTCTGACGACCGGACCGTCGGCCGGACGGTGCTTGGCCGTTTGGGCACCGACGAGTACTTTGGCGAGATGGAGCTGATGACGGGCAAGCCGCGATCCAGCGGCGTGCGCGCCATCGCCCACACCAACCTGTGGGCTCTCTATCGCTCCGACTTTGACGACCTGATCAACCGCTACTCGGCCATCAGCCTTGCGCTCAGCAAAACCCTCACCCAGCGACTGGCCACCCTCGACAGGCGCTTCACGGAGAGCCATCTGCGCGGCCTCAAGCTGCTGGCGGGCCTCTCGCCCAGCCAGCTCGACGACGTCAGTCGCCGCCTCAAGCCGGCTCGCTTCCGCCAGGGCGAGGCCATCGTCCGCGAGGGCGAGCCAGGGCAGGAAATGTACTTTATCGAGTCGGGCCGGGTGCGCGTGCTGCGCCAGACCGACGATGGGATCGCTGCGCTCGCCGAGCTGGGAGCGGGCGATCTCTTTGGTGAGATGGCCCTCCTCACAGGCTCACCCCGATCGGCCACTGTCACCGCTATCAGCGATGTCAACCTGTGGCTTCTGTCCCAGGCCGACTTTGAGGCACTCGTCACCGCTTACCCCAACCTCGCCCTGGCCCTCAGCCGCCTCTTGAGCGAGCGCCTGCGTAATACCGGCGCCCGGCTCATCCAGAAGCCAGCCCCTGCCGGCGCGCCCACCCGCACGCCCAAGCCTCGTGCGGCACACGCGCCTCAACCGGCCCCCGCGCCACGAACCGCGCCGCGCAGTGCGCCACGTGCTGCCGTCGCTACCGCACGGCCGGCATCCGGCCCCGGCGTGGTCGACGAGCTGTTCGGCGCCTTTGACGGCTTGATCGCCTGGTTTAGCGGCCTGTCGGCGTGGGGCAAGGTCCGGCTGCTCGTCATCATCGTCGCCCTCGCCTGGCTGCTCTTCATCGCCGCTCCGTCGCTCGTCATCTCGACCCTGGCGGCCGACAATGTCACCAACCTGCACGGCGCCATCGCCTTTGTGCATACGTCCACTCCTGAGGCCCTTGACGATCCCGGTGCCATGCGGGCGGAAACAGTGGGCGTGGCTTCGGAAATGCTTGCGGCACCCGCCGGTGAGTCGGTCGAGATGCTCGGTGCAGGTGCCGGGCCCGCCGTCGAGGCGCTCGGCATGACCGCCATGTCTGCTAATCCCGGCGAAGCCCAGCCGGCGCCCGCCGCCCTGCAGGCGGATGCTGGACAGCAGCAGGCCGAGCCTGCCGCCGGAGTCGAAGAAGCACCCCTGGGCACGCTCGACGCGCAGGCACAGGTCGCCCCCACCGAAACACCATACATCATCGTCGTCACCAACACGCCCATGCCGCCCACCGAGACCCCGCTGCCGCCCACCGAGACGCCGGTGCCGCCGACCAACACCCCGCGCCCCGTCGCCGACGCGCCCCCCGCCGCCACCGCCAGGCCGCAGCCGACCGCCACCCCCGCGGAGCGGCCGCAGCCCGAGCGCAGGCTCGACGACCGCCTGAGCGCGCTGAACGTGGGGGTCCAGCCGACCGGTGTCCGCGCTGGTCAGAGCTACTGGCGCCTGGTGGAGGCGCGCTGGGCCGACGAGGCACAAGCTGCCGGCGCGCATTCGATCTTTGTCGATGTGATCGACGAGAGCGGCAGCAAGCTCGTGGGCCAGCCTGTCGAGATCCGCTGGGAAGGTGGCAGCCTTACGGTCAACACCGAGGGCAAGCCTGCGCCCGAGTTTGGCGCCAATTTTCCGATGTATAACACGCTCGGCTCCTACTCGGTACGCGTCGCCGGCCTCCCCAGCGACGTCGTCGTGGGCCTTGGCCTGGGCACACCCCAGTCACCCAACTTCAAAGTACACACCTGTTTCTACCTGACGTTCCAGCGCGTCATGCGCTAGCGAGACGGTTAAACAGCAGGGGCGGACCCACCGGTCCGCCCCTTTTGTTTTACACGCCCTTGACACCGGTCACACCGCATGGTATAATGTCTCATGATGCAGTGCGTCATGAACTGAAATCCAATCCGGGAGGTGTGCAGATGGGACGAGTGGAAATCCAAGTCGACCGCGAGCCAGGCAAAACGGAAGCGGAAATCGAGGCCGAGATGGGGCGCATGCCCTTCATGGCCATGACGCGCAGGATGCTGCTGGCCAGCATTGGGGCCGTCGCCCTTGCGCAGGACGAGATGGAGAGCTTTGTCAACAGGCTCGTCGAGCGCGGCGAGCTGGCAGAGCAGGAAGGCAAGGAGCTTCTCCGCGACGTCATGGAAAAACGCCGGCGCCAGACCCGCCGCGCCGAGGTCGAGGTAGAGAGCAGGGTGGAGGACACCCTGCAGCGCATGAACGTGCCGACCCGGAGCGACATCGAGGCGCTCAGCGCCAAGATCACGGCC
>DATHUZ010000088.1:0-2253 GCA_035461725.1 Anaerolineae bacterium | reverse complement strand
CGTCCTGTGGCGCGCCACGTAGAGGATGTCGCGGCCGTCGCGCACCGCCATGTTGGTCGTCTCGCCACACCGGGCAAAGAGCGCCTTGAGATGCGGCTCGGCCACCTGGACCAGGTCGAGGCTGTTGAGCGCGGTCAGGCCCACCTGCACCGGCTTGAGCCCGAGGCGGTAGAGGCGGGTCTGGGCATCACGCTCGAGGTAGCCGAGCTGTTCCAGGGTGTAGAGCAGGCGAAAGGCGGTGCTCTTGTCGAGGTCGACCCTCGCAGCGATCTCGGTCAGGGTAAGCTGGGGTGATTCGAGCGAAAAGGCTTCCAGGACCTGCATCCCACGGGCCAGGGTGGAGACAAAATAGCGAGCGTTATCCGTGCTCATGAGCTCTGTTTCACTCTTCAAAACTCGGTTTGGAATAATGAAACCATTAAACCACACTTTTGCTTCTGTGTCAATCCCAGTCCCGCACGTGATTGAAGGCTCGCCGTGTTTGACAGAAACTCCATTCGCTGCTATACTGGGCTTTGTTGGTCAAGTCAATCGGTCTGGCACATCCACCGCTCCGATTCACGAAATCGGGGCGGTTTTTTGTGCCAGATGGGACAAATACAAATATACCAACCAGAGTCAAGAGTGCGACTTGGCTCATAGAGTCAAGGAGTACTCATGAGTTTCGAACAATTTTCTTTCGACCCGCGCATCCGCGCGGGCATCAAGGCCGCCGGGTACATCATCCCCACCCAGGTGCAGCAGCAGGCGATCCCTGCCGTGCTGAAGGGCCGTGACGTGATGGGGGTGGCGCAGACGGGCACCGGCAAAACGGCGGCCTTTGCACTGCCGATCCTGGAGCGCCTGGCGACAGGTCCGATGGGTCGCGTGCGGGCACTGATCGTGGCGCCCACGCGCGAGCTGGCAGAACAGATCCACGAGTCGTTCGTCGTGCTGGGGGGCAAGATGCGCGTGCGCAGTGTGACCGTGTATGGCGGTGTCAGCAAGAGCGCCCAGATCGCCGCCCTGCGCCGCGGCGCCGAAATCGTCGTCGCCTGCCCCGGCCGGCTGCTCGACGTGGCGGCCGACGGCGCGATCGACCTGTCGCACGTCGAGGTGCTCGTCCTGGACGAGGCTGACCGCATGTGCGACATGGGCTTTCTGCCCGACATCCGGCGCATTCTGAAACTGGTGCCGGCGCAGCGCCAGACGCTCTTTTTCTCGGCGACTATGCCGCCCGACATCCGCCAACTGGCCGGCAGCATTCTGAGGAACCCGGTGACGGTGCAGATCGGCGACATGACCCCTGTCGAGACCGTAGCGCACGCGCTCTATCCGGTGCCGCAGGGACTCAAGAAGCAGCTTTTGCTCGCCACGTTGGCACAGACGAGGACGGGCCGCGTGCTGATCTTTACGCGCACCAAGCACCGGGCGCGCACGCTGGCGCGTGACCTGGAAAAGCACAACTATCGCGTGTCGGCGCTGCAGGGCAACATGTCGCAGAACAAGCGGCAGGAAGCGATCGACGGGTTTCGGGGCGGCAAATACGACATTCTCGTGGCCACCGACGTTGCGTCGCGCGGCATCGACGTGTCAGACATCTCGCACGTGATCAACTTTGACATGCCCGACACCGTCGACGCCTACACGCACCGGATCGGGCGCACCGGGCGCATGGAAAAGAGCGGCACCGCGTTCACCTTCGTGGCGCCGGGCGACGAGCCCCTCGTGCGCGAGATCGAAAAGGCGCTGGGCGAGCGGATCGAGCAGAGGCGCCTGCCCGGCTTTAACTATCGGTCCGGGTAGCAGCCAAACCGAAAAATCGAGGCCGGAAAGGTGCCCTCACCCTTTCCGGCCTCGATCTGTTACCCTGCCGGCAGGTGCCGGCATGCCAGACTCGCTATTCGACGATCACCTCGTCGATCATGCCCAGCTCATAGTGCGGCGTCATGTTATTCTCCGGGCTGGGGATGAAGCAGATAAACACGTAGGTGCCCGGCTCAAAGTCGTGGGTCACATACATCTCGACACCAGGCGATAGCTGGGTGCCATAGTCAAAGTCCATAGGCAGATCCTCTTCGGCCATCTGCTCGCCGGCCATCTCCTGCTCGAGGGCGGCCTGGACGTCCTCCATCGTAAAGCCCTCCCTCAGGCGGAAGGCGATCAGCTCGTGCAGCTCGGTGCCGGTGTTGAACACGTGCAGCAGTTGCTCACCCGAGCTGATCTCTCCCTCGACGGCAAACTCAAAATCGACCAGCTCGATCTCGGCGTCGG
>DATHUZ010000087.1:0-3788 GCA_035461725.1 Anaerolineae bacterium | reverse complement strand
AGCTGGATGCCGCCTGCCTCGTTCACTTCGTTCATCCAGAGCAAAAAGCCGTTCACCTGGCGCAGAGAGGAGACGTTCTGAGCGCCGGTCTGCGAAGTAGTAAATCCGACGACCAGCGTTACCTCTTCTCCGACCGGTTCTTCCGCCACGGGAGGCTCGGCCGCGGCGGCTTCGGTGGGTGCTGTCGTCGGCGCGGCGACAGGCTCCGCTTCCGTCCCGCAGCCCACCATGAGGCCGCTCAACAGTCCCAAAACCAGAATCCAATAACCTAGCTTTTTCACTTCTTGCCTCCTTTTCCAAAATGACCATCTCTCGGCTGGCGCTGTCAAGGCTCGATACTCATCCCTCCTTTTGAACTTCCGGGCTCGGCCACACCGGCCGGCCGGTTGATGGCCGCCACCAGCTCTTCCGTCGGGCAGCCTTTCAGCAGATAGCCATCGGCACCCACATCAAGCGCAGCAGTCAGGTAGCGATCGTACACGGAGAGGAGGATGACGCGCGTCAGGGGGTGGCGGGCCTTGATCTGGCGCGCGGCTTCCAGGCCTTTTGATTCGGGGTTGACGAGCACCACGTCGGGCGCCAGACCATCGACGAGCGCGACCGCCTCCGGCCCGGCATCCGACGTCCAGACCGTAAAGTACTCGTCGAGGACGGTCTCCAGTCCCTCGCGGAACAGGATGTCGTCGTCGGCGATAAGAATGTGGCGCGCGGCCATAACGCTCTCCTGTCGAGTCAGGTTCCTGGTACGATTATACCGTGTCACGGGGACGCGTGTCATCGTACGGACGGGTTGTCCTGCCGGTGCAAAAGGCTTATTTCGCGCGAGAAACTTCTAGTACTTTTGGGCAGATGGGTGGGTTAGAACAGCCGCGAGTCGAGCAGACCGAGCTTGATGGCGCGCGCTACTGCTTCGGTCCTCGTCCTGGCATCGAGCTTGTCGATCAGATTCGACACGTGCACTTTGACGGTGCGCTCTGAAATAAAAAGCTGTCCGGCAATCTCGCGGTTGCGCGCACCGGCGGCCAGCATGGCCAGAATCTCGTGCTCGCGGGCGGTGAGCAGGGGTGCGGTCTCGCCTGTCTCGGCGCCAGGCTGCGTGGCATCGCCGCCGGTGCCGCCCATGAGTGCACTCAGCTTGTCTAGCACCCTGGCTGCCACAGAGGGCTGGAGCAAAGAACCGCCACCGGCGACGACGCGGATGGCTTTCACCAGCTCGTCGGGCAGGGCATCCTTGAGCAGGTAGCCGCGCGCACCCGCACGCACACCTGCCAGGATATGCTCGTCGTCGGCATAGGTGGTCAGGATCAGGACGTGGGTATCCGGCAGCTCGGCGCGGATGCGTGCAATCGCCTCCACACCGTCGAGCCCGGGCATCACCAGGTCCATCAGTACCACGTCGGGGGCGAGCGTGCGCGCCAGGTCAACCGCTTCGAGCCCGTCGGCCGCCTGCCCCACGACTTCGATGTCCTCCTCGACGTCCACGATGGCGCTGAACCCCTCACGCACGACGGGATGGTCGTCTGCAACGAGAACACGGATCGGCGGCTGCTTGTCGGTCATCACCTCATCATCCCTTCACTGTTGCTTACCCTGGCACGATGACTTGCACGCGCGTACCCTGGCCCGGCTCGCCGCTCACCACGATCTCACCGCCGAGCAGCGCCGTTCGCTCCTTCATGCCCGTGAGGCCAAACCCGCGTGCCGCTCCATCCGTGGCGGTGTCCAGTCCCACACCATCGTCTTCGACGATGAGGCGTACGTGCGCGTGCCCATAGTCGAGCTGAACGTGAACGGCGCTTGCCTGTGCGTGGCGCTGCACGTTGACCAGCGCTTCCTGCGCGATGCGAAACAGGTTGAGCTCCACGTCTGGCGAGAGCACGCGGCGTGCCCCGGAGCTGCCAAAGCTGGCGTGCAGTCCATTCTCGCTGGCCAGGCCCTCGACACGCGCGCGGAGCGCTTCGGCCAGCGTCATGTCCTCCAGGCTGCTTGGGCGCAGACCCGACACGGAGCGGCGCGCTTCTTGCAGGCTGCGGCGGGCAAGGTCCTTTGCCCGCTGCAGGCTCGCGAGTGCTTGCTCCGGACGCCGTTCTGCCAACCGCTCCATGGCCTCGAGCTGGACGATGATCCCGGTCAGTCCCTGCGCCAGTGCGTCGTGGATCTCGCGTGCCAGGCGGTTCCGCTCTTCGAGCACGGCGGCCTGCCTTGTGCGCTGGTAAAGGCGGGCGTTTTCGACCGCGATGCCCACCTGACTGCCAATGGCCGACAGCAGGTCGACCTCAGACTGGGCAAAGCAGCGATCGGTGCGAGTGGCAACACCCAATACGCCGACGGTCACTTCTTTGGCGCGCAGCGCCACGGCTGCGAGCGATCGCAGCCCTTCGTCGGCGGCCGCCTGCACGCTCGCCCTCTCTTCGGCACAAGTCCCGAGCCGGTCGATCTCTTCTACCAACAGGGGCTGCCCGCTGCCGGCCACCGCACCTACGAGGCCCGCTCCAACTTTTACCTCGCCCACAGCCGAGACGAACCGCTCCGACAGGCCGCGTTGGGCACGCAGCCAGAGCACGTCCTCCCCTTCGCGCAGCAAATAGATCCACGCCGCCTTGGCATCAACGGCGAGGTCCGCTTGCACCAGCTCGATCACCGCGTCGAGCGCGTTGCTCAGGACGTCGTCGAGAACCAGTGACTGGCTCGCGGTGAGCATCACCTGGTTCAAAATTGTGAGAGACCGGACCTGCTTCTGCAGCTCTTCGTCGGTGCGGGCAAAGAGGGTGGCGTTCTCGATGGCCATCGCCGCCTGGTTGGCGAAGGTGGCTGCCAACTGGACCTCGTCGGTGCTGAACTCGTGGGGCGTGACGTGATAGATAACGAGGACGGCGGGTGGGCCGTGGCGCGTGATGAGCGGCACGGCGAGCAGCGCACGATATCCCTCGCGCCGCACCAGGGGCAGCAGCGCGGCCATCGTCGGGTCGCGCTCCACGTCGGCCACCTGCACCGGCTGCTTGCTGTCGATCGCGCGCCACGCCGGGAGATGGCGCGGCGAGGTATCGAGGCGCAGCTCCTGCACATAGTGCTCGCTCAGCCCGCGGCTGGCGCGCACCTGGAGCTGCTCGCTGTCAGGGTTCAGCACCAGGACGGCACACGTGTTGACGGCGAGCAGGCGGTGCACCTGTTCAAGAATGGTGTCGAGCACCTGGGCCGCATCGAGGCTGGAGACGACCGCGGTGCTCGTTTCCAGCAGCATCTCCAGCTCGTGCAATCGGCGGTGCAGAGTGCGTGCCAGCTCGCCCACCTGGTCGTCGCGCCGGGCCAGCGCCGCAAGCGACCGTTGGTGGACATTGCCGGGTTCACTCGGGGACTCGCGCTGCTCCCCACTCGCCTGGCCGCGGCTGCTCAGCCTGCTGTAGCGCGTCAACTGTTCAAGGGGGCGGATCACCTGTCGCGACAGGCCCCACCAGAATAACATGGCGCCAAGGGTTATGATCCCGATCGCGAGCAGCAGACCGCGGTGAAAGGTGCGCGCCGACGCAAAGGCGATTTCGGTGGGGCGCTGAACGATCACGCCCCAGCCCGCCGCGGAGATGGGCGCGTAGGAGTAGAGCCACTCCTTGCCGTGGACGTCGCGCGCGATCACCGACCCCCGCTCGCCGGTCAGGACGTGGGCGATTTCAGCGGGTGCTTGATCCGCGTTCAGGATCTGCGCAGCCGTCAGCAGCCGCCCCTCGGGCTGCGAATGCGCGACGATCTGTCCGCTCGCGTCGACCATCGTGACCTGCAAGCCGCGGGAGGCC
>DATHUZ010000086.1:0-3755 GCA_035461725.1 Anaerolineae bacterium | reverse complement strand
CACGCTAGCTGCCGCCCGGGCACGGGCGGCCCACCTGCAAAGAGCGCCTCGACCGACATCGTGCCGACGCGCGTGCCCAACACCCGCTGGCTACCCAGCCACCGTCCACGCGCCTGGAACGACACGACGTCGAGCGTCAGCTGGTTCGCCGCCACCAGGGCTCCTGCCTCCAGTGACGCCAGCATGTCGCCCGCCACGCCATACGCGCAGGCCAGTGCTCTGTCGCCGGCAGGCTGCAGCGAAAGCACCGGGGCGATCAGCGGGTAGCCCTGCTGATCGAGAAACGCGAGCACGCGCACGGCCATCAGAGGGCTGAAATGCGTGCGCGCCGCGCGTGGCATGGCCACCGCCTCGTCTGGCAGCGGAAACCCATGTCCCGCCAGTCGTGCCAGGAAAAAGTCGGCGGCAACGCGCAGCCTGGGAATCGAGAAGGCACGCACCACGCGCCGCACGTCCACAATGCCCGCGGCGCGGATGCCCGTGTAGGGGTTGTAGCGCAGCAGGTCAGTGCTGTTCAGCCTGTCGACGTACGCCCCCGCACGCTGCCAGCCGGCAAAGTCGCCCTGCAGCACCCAGCCGTCGAGGTTGGTGGTGATCACCAGGATACCTACGCGGGCATCGGCATCTAGGTTGGCCGACGATTTGCGCATCAAGAAATTGCCAAAAATCAGCCGGTCCGGTACGTCGCCGGCTCCCGAATCCGGGGCTTGCATCAGCGTCGTGCACGGCACCACGTTCGGCACGCCACCCGCGCTCCGCGTCGCCAGAAACTTGGGCGTCATCTCACCCGAGAGCGCCTCAACCAGCCCTTCCTGTTCTTCGATCATGCCCATCCAATCCCCCCACTGTGCCCTGTGCCACAACCCTCCGGGTTGTGAGGTACGCAATCGTCCCGAGAACCCCTCGGGCGAGGCTTGCGGCACAAGGGCTGCACTCACATGTCACACATCTCCATCCTCTTTGTCTCTGCTCTGCAATGTCGAGTCGTCGCGCGTCGCACCCGACCACACCGCCACGGCCACCTGTCGCACGGCCACCGCGTGCAGCCTCTCCATCTCCTCCCTGGTCAACAGCGGCGTGCCTTTCATCCGGTACTCCCTATCCAGCCGCGCGTACTTGGGCTCGCCCAGGTTCGTGTAGGCCAGCAGGTCCCAGCGTTCCACCCCCGGCAGCTCCCGGGCGACGAACGCCGCCAGCGCCGCCACGTTCTCCTCGTCGCCGGTCAAGCCGGGGATCACGGGGGTGCGAATCCACAAACGCGTCCCGGCGGCCGCGATGCCCCGCGCGTTCTCCAGGATGCAAGCGTTGTCCAGGCCGGTTGCCGCTCTGTGCCGCGCCGGATCGTGCACCTTCAAATCGTACAGCACCAGGTCTACGAACGGCAGCACCGCTTCGTAGCGGTCCCACGACGCGGCGCCACAGGTGTCGAGCGCGACGTGCAGCCCCGCCTTGTGGCATTGCCTGCACAGCTCGGTCACGAACGCCGCCTGCGCCATCGGCTCGCCGCCCGACACGGTCACGCCGCCGCCCGACGTCTCGTAAAAGAGCGTGTCCTTTTCCACCTCGGCGAGCAGCGCCTCCACCGTCCACTCGCGGCCGATCACTTCGAGCGCCGCCGCCGGACACGCTTCCACACACGCGCCGCACGCATCGCACACCTCGCGCGCGATGCGCATGCCCGCCGCCTCCAGCGCCAGTGCCCCTGCCTGGCACGCGGCCACGCAGTCGCGTGCGCCAATGCAGCGCGTGTCGTACCACACCAGCTCACGCCGCGCCGACAGTCCTTCGGGGTTATGACACCAGGCGCAGCGCAGCGGGCAACCCTTCATGAACAGGGTCGTACGGATGCCGGGGCCGTCCTCCGTGCTGAAGCGTTGGACGTTGAAAGTTGTGCCATGTAGGGTCATTGGTTCGTTCACTCTGCGAGCGGGTAGCGGGTAGCGGGTATCAGGTAGCAGGCACCCGGTACCCGATACCAGACACCAGATACCCGATACCTATAGCCCATGACTCTCCCTCGCGATAATCTCGTCCTGGATCTCTTTGCCCAGCATCACGAAATAGGCATTGTAGCCGGTGACGCGGACGAGCAGGTTGCGGTAGCTGTCGGGATCGTGCTGCGCGGCGCGCAGTGTGTCGGGGCTGACGACGTTGATCTGGAGGCAGGTGCCGCCGGCGTGGGCGTAGGCACGCAGCAGGGCGGCCAGCTTTTTTCGGTTCTCGGCGCTCCGCAGCATACTGGGCGAAAAGCTCATCGTGTGCGAGGCGCCATTGGGCGCGGTTTCCAATCTCAGCCGGCCCACGCTCCTGATCACCGCGGTCGGGCCCAACCTGTCGGCACCGTTCACCGGGCAGATGCCGTTGCTCAAGAATTGGCCTCGCCTCCGCCCGTCGGGCGTCGCCGCCGTTTTGGGCGCATAGGCCACCCAGTAGTTCCACGACAGGTAGCCGCCGCGGTAGCGCTTGCCCGTGTCGGGCGACGCCCGCCTGAACGCTTCCTCGGTCCAGTAGCGGCTGAACTCGCACGCCAGGTCGTCGACGTACTCGTCGTCGTTGCCAAACTTGGGCGCCTTGTGGAGCAGTGTCTGCCGCAGTGCCTCGTGCCCCTCGAAATTGGCGTCGAGGGCGCGCACCAGCTCGTCCATGGTCACCACGCCATCGTCGTACACGAGCTTTTTTACCGCGGCCAGGCTGTCTGCCACCGTGCCGAGCGCCACGCCTTCGACCGTCAGATAGTTGTGCCGCGCCCCGCCCTCGGTCACGTCCCGGCCGCTTTCCAGGCAGCCGCCCACCAGTGCGCTGACGTAGGGCGTCGGCCCAAAGCGTGCCCTGCCGCCGTCGGCGAGGTTGTTCGCCTCGATCAGCAGGTCGAGGATTGCCCTCGCCTGCTGCTTGACGGCGTCGAGAAACTGGTCAAAGGTGGCAAGGGTGCGCGGATCGCCGGTTCTGGGGCCGATCTGCTCGTCCGTCGCCGCGTCACACCCCTCGTGGAGTGCGAGCTCGATTGCCTTGGCGAGGTTCAGGTTCAGGTCCACGGTACCCGACCGGTCGTCGCCCTGGAGCGTGTTTTCCAGGCACCCCACCGGCGCATAGTCCCACAGCTCCGCCTCGGGCAGACCCTGCCAGCGCAGGCCCTCGATCGACCTTTCGTCGAAATTGAGCAGGAATGGGCTGCCCTGTGCCTCTGCCACCATGTCGACCACGCGGCTCAGCAGCCTGTCCGGCGTCTTTTGATGGAGGCGGACGTTCGGCTTGGGCTCGAGCAGGTTCATCTCTTCGATCACGTCGAGCATCAGGTGGGTCAGGTCGTTGCTCGCATCGTTGCCCTGCGCGTCGATGCCGCCCAGGGTGATCAACTGCCCGAACGAGGAGTTGATTCCCTGGTTCGTGCCCACCCACCCCAGGTAGTCATAGGCATAGTTGTGCTTGATCCAGAAGCAGTGCAGCCAATCGCGTGCCTGCTCTCTGGTGAGGCGCCCTGCCTCGAGGTCGGCCTTGTAGTAGGGGTAGAGGTATTGGTCGATGCGGCCCGGCGACACGCCCGGCCCGGGGTAGCTCTCGGCAACCATGACGAGCATGTGGGTAAACCAGAGTGCCTGGAGTGCCTCGACAAAGGTCTCGGCTGGCTGCCACGGCACCTTGCTGCAGATGCGGGCGATTTCGAGCAGCTCCTGTCGGCGTGCCGCTGCCTCCTCATGCTGTGCGAGGTGCGTGGCCTGGTCGGCGTAGCGCTGGCCCAGCGCGCGCACGCCATC
>DATHUZ010000085.1:0-3637 GCA_035461725.1 Anaerolineae bacterium | reverse complement strand
GCAGCGGCCCTTCGCCGCCGGCCAGGGATCGTCCGGCGCGGTGCTGCGCACCCTCGCCGCCCTCGATCGCGCTGGCTTTTCGTACGGCATCCGGATGACGGCCACGGCGCCCTGGCGAGGGCAGCTCGCGGGGGACGTGCGGTTCATCTGTGAAGAGACAGGCTGCCAGGTGATCCAGGTCGAGCCTGCGTTTAACACCCGCCGGGGCCAGCACCGGGGGCCGGCGCTCGAGGAGAGCCACGCCTTTGTCGACGGCTTTATGGAGGCGTTCGAGATCGCGTCGACGGCCGGGCGCAAGCTGGCATACTCGGGGGCCAGGCCCTGGGCGCTGACGCAGGCCTTTTGCACCGCGCCGTACGGCGCGCTCGTCGTCAACCCCGCCGGCAGCCTGGTGGCGTGTTACGAGGTCGCCGATAGCAACCACCCGCTGGCGGCGGTGTCGACGCTGGGTCGTGTCCAGGACGGCCGGGTGGTCCACGACGAGCAGGCGCGGCGGGCACTGTGGAGCTACCTGGAAGAGAAACGGGCCGGGTGCCGCGACTGTTTCTGTTACTGGCATTGCGCCGGCGACTGTTACACACGCTCGTCCGCGGCCACCGCCGGCGATCCTGACAGCCCGAGCCCACGCTGCCTGATGAACCGCGAGATCACGGCGCGCATCCTGCTCTGGTACATCGTGCAGAGCGACGGCGTGTGGCGGGGCCAGGCCGAGCAGAGGCAGGTAGCACAGCTCATGCGCCAGTTCTAGAAAGGAGTCTGATTGCCGATGCGCCGGGTTCTTGACATCCTCGTTGTCCTGGCGTGGCTAATGCTGGCGGCTCCCCTGCTCCTGCTCCTCGCCATCCTGATCAAGCTCGACTCCGCCGGCCCCGTGCTCTACACACCCGAGATGATCGGCCGGGGCGGCCGGCCCTTTCGCCTCTACCGCTTTCGCACCATGTCGCCGTCCCGGCCGGGGCAGACGACCGCCGAGGAGCGGCTGACCCGCTCCGGCCGCTTTATCCGAAACTGCTCGCTCGACCACCTGCCGACGCTGCTCAACATCCTCACCGGCGATCTCGCCATCGTCGGCCCGCGTCCGATGGAGCCCGAGTTCGTCGACCTCGCCGACCCCGCCTGGCAGCGCTACTTTTCGATCCGCCCTGGGCTGTTCAACTATGCCGTCCTCAAACTGGGCAGGACCTTTGGCCCCAGCAGCGCCGGCAACCTGCCCCAGAAGCTGGCGCTGGAGCTGGAGTACGTCGACCGGCAGTCGCTCCGGTTCGACCTGCACATCCTCGCCCGTTTCGTCCGGGCGTACGTCGCCAGCCGCGGCAATGTGAAGGCGCGAGGCAAGCCGGACGCTCTGGAGAAGCAAAGACGTGACCATCGATCCCGAGCTCGCAGGGGACAATAGCAGGACGGATGTACAGATCAGCGTGTCGTGGTCGATGCGGCAGCAAGCCACCTACACCGTCCCGGTCCACGTGTCGACCGACTGCCGCCGCTCGTACCTTCCGCTTGTCTCCAGGTGATCTCTTCTCACAACCGGTGATCCTCGTCCTTGCCACCGCTCACGGCCACTCGCCCACGTGGCGCCGGGTGGCGCTTGCGTATTTCTGCATTTGCATTATAATTAACCTATGCCGACGATCTTTCGCACCATGCGCCACCTGCGGCGCTTTCAGCAGCTCGGGCGGGTGCTCACCCGCTACGGCTTTGGGCACGTCCTTACTCAGCTCGGGCTGGGGCGGATCATCGCGCCGGGGCTGGAGCGGCTGCGCTTTAGCTCGGCCGACATCCTGCGCGCCACCCCCTACGAGCGGGTGCGCATGGTGATCGAAGAGCTAGGCCCCACCTTTGTCAAGCTGGGCCAGATCGCCAGCACCCGCGGCGACATGCTGCCCGCCGACCTGATCCGTGAGCTCGAAAAGCTGCAGGACACGGTGCCGCCGACCGACTTTGACCTCATCCGTGTGCAGGTGGAAAAAGAGCTGGACAAGCCGCTGCACGACGCCTTTCCCACCTTCAATCCCGTTCCTGTCGCGTCGGCCTCGCTCGGCCAGGTGCACCTGGCCATCCTTCCCAGCGGCGAGGAGGTGGCCGTCAAGGTTTTTCGCCCCGGCGTCGACAAGCTGATCGAGGTCGACCTTGACATCCTGCTCGAGCTCGCCGCGCAGGCGCAAAAGCGCACCGACTGGGGCGAATACTATGGCGTGCTGTCGCTGGCGCAGGAATTCGCCGACACGCTCCGCACGGAGCAGAACTATGAGCAAGAAGGGCACAACATGGACCGCTACCGGCAGATCTTTGCCGGCACCGGGTACGTGCACGTGCCGCGTGTCCATTGGGACACCACCACGCGCCGCGTCCTGACGATGGAGCGCATCGAGGGGATCAAGATCACCGACGTCGCCCGCCTCGACGCCGCCGGGCTCAACCGCGAGCTGGTCGCCCGGCGCAACATCGCCATCCTGCTTCAGGCGGTGCTGCAGGATGGCTTTTTTCACGCCGACCCGCACGCCGGCAACTTTATGGTGCTGCCCGGCGAGGTGATCGCCCTGATGGATTTTGGGATTATGGGCCACCTCGACGCGATGGAGCGCCTCGGCCTCGTCCAGCTCTTTGTCGGCCTCTTTCGGCAAGAGACCGACCGGGTGGTGCAGGCGATGTCGGACCTGGGCATTGCCACCAGCGCCGCCGACAGGCGCAAGCTGGCGCGCGACCTCGACCGCCTGCGCCTGCGCTACTTTGGCCTCGACCTGGAGCAGATCCGCGCCCGCTCCTTCGTCGAGGACCTGATGGCGCTGGCATTCGCTAACCGCCTCAAGATGCCGAGCAACCTGGTGCTCGTCTTTAAGGCAATCGCCATGCTCGAGGGGATCAGCTTGCAGCTCGATCCCGACATCAATGTTTTTAATGAAGTGGAGCCGTACGTGCGCGATGCCCTGCTCGAGCTGCAGTCGCCCATCAACCGCCTGCGCGAGCTGGTGGAGCAGATGAGCGAGTCGGCCGAGGCGATGATGCTGCTGCCCAAGCAGCTCCAGCGTGCCATCGAGCAGTTTGAGGCGGGCGAGAGCAGCGTCGCGGTCGAGATGCGCGGCTTTGACGAGCCGGTGCGCCGCCTCTCCGCGGCCGCCAACCGCCTCGCCCTGGCGATCCTCGCCGCCGCGTTTGTCATCGGCCCATCACTCCTGATCCCCCACTTTCGCCAGATCTTTCCTGAATGGCAGACAAGCACACTCTTCCTGGTGGGTGCCGGTTTTGCAATGTCCCTGGCGATCACACTGGTCTTGATCGTCTCTATCTTGCGCTCGAAACGGTAAGGAGGAAACGAGTGGCTGAGCCACAAACCGCCGTTGCCCTGGTCGTAGCCCTGATAATTATCATCGTCGGAATCGCCGGCACGGTCGTGCCCGTACTTCCCGGCACGATCCTCATCTTTCTGGGGGCGCTGCTCTATGCGTTCGTCGAAGGTTTTCAAGCTGTCGGGTGGCCCACCCTCGTCGTCCTCGGCGTGCTGACGGCCATAGCGACGACGGCCGATCTGTGGGCCAGCACGGCCGGCGCCAAAGCCGGCGGCGCGAGTGGTTGGAGTCTACTGGGCGGGATGCTGGGCGGCCTGGTCGGACTCGTCGTGTTTACCCTGCCCGGGGCG